>JAFWZN010000005.1 GCA_017522345.1 Clostridia bacterium
ATCGGAAAGGGGAAGCGTTTTCAGTCGCTGCGCTTTGTGAAAACGCGCGATTTTTAAGTACATGCCGCCAAAATCGATTGAAAATGGAGAGGGAGTGCGCTCCCTCTCCATGCCTCACCCAGAGGTTTGTTGATGGTCTGACAAGCTCTCTACTGAGAAACCGTGTACAGCGAATAGAAATACCCCTTCTTCTCCATCAGCGCATCAAACGTACCCGCTTCGGCAATCGAACCGTTTCTGATCGTCAGTATACCGTCGTACTTCCTCAAGGCTGCTTCCTCCAGCGCATGGGTAACGACGATCGCCGTAATTCCGTCAAGGTTCATAATTGCGCTTGTTACCTGCCAGGCCGTTTCCTTATCGAGCGCGGCGGTAGCTTCGTCAATCAAGAGAATGCGGGAATTTTTAAGGAGGCTTCGGGCGATGGAGATTCTCTGCTTTTCGCCGCCGGAAAGTCCGCTTCCGTTTTCACCGCACAGATAATTTTCGCCCTTTTCTGAAATCACGTCGCTAAGACCCGAAAGCCGGATCGCCTCGTCGATTTTATCTTCGCTGAATGGCTTGAACATTGTGATGTTTTCGCGGATTGTGGCATTAAAAACAAAAACATTCTGCTGGATCATGCTTTGCGCGTCGTACAACGCGCCGCTTCCGATGCTTCTGATTTCCATATCATCGTAGAAGATTTCGCCGTCATAATCGGAATAGGAAGCCATCAGCAGGTTTAACAGCGTGGATTTTCCGCTGCCCGACGCGCCGACAACGGCATATTTTTTTCCGGATTCGAATTCATATGAGATGTTTTTTAGAATCAGATTCTCCTTTTCATATCCGAAGGAAAGGTTTTCGATTTTAATCCCTTTCTTAAAGTCAATGGGCGTGTTTTCCTTGTCTTCGCGCACGCTTTGATCAAGCGCGTTTGCAAGCTTTTCAATGAGCGCGCGCGCCGCCTTTCTTTCCGCCAGGCAGGTCGGGATGGTCGCAATCGGACCCAGAACAAAATTCATCAGCTGAACAAACACAACCGTCGTTCCGGCGGTCACGCTTTTTCCTGACAAGGCAAGATACGCGCCGGCCAGAAATACGCCCAGCTGCGCTATGATGCCGGAGATGTTTCCGAAAAGCGCAACAAGAATGCGCATTTTCTGCCCACGGCACTGCGCCATCGACAATTTTTGCACATTTTCCCCGAAAATACGGATCATTTCCGCTTCCGCTTTAAACGACTTAACCACCGAAAAGCCGCTTAAAACGTCCTTGATCGACAGCGTATATTTTTCATTGTGATCGGAAATCTGTTTTTCCGCCTCGGCTACCTTATCGCCTGTGAGAACGGATGCAATCAAAGGCAGGAGCGATAAACCGACGGCAATCAGCGTAAGCAAGGGACTGTAGAAAATCATGAGCGCAATCGCGCCTGAAAACATCAAAACGCTTTCGGCGATGGCAAACGCATTTTTCAGATACCCTTGTTCAATAACCTGTATATCATTGGTCAGGGCAGATATGTATGTGGATGGGTTTTCAGCAGAAAACGCCGCAATGCTTTTTTGGGTAAGGAGTGAAAACACATACTCCTTGTACTGCGAAATTCCCCTGACGATAAACTTCGGCCTGAACCGATAGCCGATCACGCCCGCTACGCCTGTGCCGACGAGCAGCGCCAGCGAAATCATTGACAGCTCTTTAAGAGAAAAGCCGGTGTTATAGCCGCCCACAACATCCACAAGCTGCTGTAAAAGCCAGGAAACAACGAGCGCGCCGAACGCGCTCAGAAGCGTTTCGATCATTGCCATTACAAAGCACAGTTTATTGTTTTTATAAAACCTCCGTTTAAGAAGGCGGATATTGATCTTTTTGCCTTTCATTTTGCGCTCCTCAAACCGTAATTTCAACATACTCCCCGCTTGACGACTGTACTTCAACAAGCTTCCAATCATCATGTGTACGCTTGAATTCTTTCAGCGCGGCAAAAAAACCATATACCTGTTCGAATGTAAGAGATTCTCCGTTTTTCTGCGCAGCTTTTGCAGCAATATGCGCGCTTAAACGATTCAGCATAAGAGCCGTCGGAATTCTCAGGCAAATATTCCTCTCATTTGGGCGGATGATATTAATTTTCATATTTTACTCCACAAAAATACGCACGGTGTCGCCGTCTGAGGACTCCACTTCCACTAAGTTTCCCATCGCGCCGTGGGATACAAGCTCAAAAATCTGCTTAAAGTCAATGGATTTAAGCGCTTTGTTTCCGGAAACCTGCGGCATTTCCATGCCGAGCTCAATGGCGACCTTCACAAGCGCCATGGGAAGATTGACGCGCACTTTATCGCCGTCTGCCGAATCCACAACAATCCGAAGCATCATTTCCGAAATGTCTCTGCGCTTTTCCTCAGGAAGCATCACAACGGCAGGCATGTTTTCCTTCCTCCCGCTTAACAGCTCATCCACCGTTATGCCCAGAATCTGCGAAAGCAAAGGAAGCGACTGAACGTCCGGGCAAGTCTGATCGTTTTCCCACTTGCTGACTGCTTGTGCAGACACGTTCATTTTTTGTGCAAGTCCCTCCTGAGTAAAGCCCTTTTCCTTTCTGAAAAACGCAATTCTTTTTCCAAGCGTCATATCCATGTTCGTTTACTCCTTTCGTTTGTGAATTCATAATACCATGTTCGCGCCTTAAAGTCCACCGACCGTCCGTTGAATTGCACAGAAAAATTTCAACCGAAAGTGGATTATTCCATCAACTGCCGGTTGAATGCGCGTTTTTTGATTGACTTTATCTCTCTTTCAGCCTACAATATATGCATAAATGTTTTTAGGAGGTCGGACGGGTATGGCAAACACGGTTGCGCTTCCGAATATGAATAAAGAAACCTCGGCAGGAAAGGCTGCTTCCGTGTGGAAATGCCCGGCCTTCAAGGTTTCGGGCGTATTTTCTTCAAGCATGGTACTTCAAAGAGACGAGCCGATTTTGATCTGGGGCTTTTCAAACGCGCCCGGAACGAAGGTAACGGGCGAATTCATGGGCGAAAAAGCCGCGTGCGTCGTGGGCGAAGATTATCGCTGGACGCTTGTCTTTTCCGCGCACGGTTATGAAAAGGCCGGGCAGGAAATGAAAATTTCCGACGAGCGCGGAAACAGCTGCATATTTTCGGACGTTCTGATCGGAGACGTCTGGTTTGTGGGCGGCCAGTCGAACGCGGAGCTCACGCTTGCGCCCTGCGCCCCGTTCACGCCCGAGATCGAATTTTCCGAAAACGACAATTTCCGCCTGTTTACGCAGACGCAGGCATACCCTTATACCCATCCCGAATGCTGTGAGGACGTATATCCCGACGTTATCAACCCCGAATGGCGCTGGAAAAAGCCGGATGAAAGTGCCAGCAAAGCCTTTTCGGCCATCGGCTGGTATTTTGCCAAGGAGGTTACGCGCCATATCGACGTTCCCCTCGGCATGATCATGATCGCGGCGGGCGGCGCGTGCATGAGAGAGCTTCTGCCGGTTGAGCTTGCGCATGCGTGCGGCTATACATCGGGAAATCTTGTGCGCGAGGGCGGCTATTTCAATTCGCTCATTCACCCGTTTATTCCGCTTCCCTTCAAGGCAATGATTTTCTTTCAGGGCGAAAGCGAAGGCGGCTGGAGGGAATACGCCGAAAGGTACGACAGAGAATTAAAGCTTTTGGTGGAGGACGAACGCGCGCGGTTTAAGCGCAATTTCCCCTTCTACAATGTGCAATTGTCCGACTACGGCGACAACACCTTCGGTTTTTTCAAGTGGCTGGATATCGCGCGCGCAAAGCAGGTGGACGCGGCGAAAATCATCGACAAATACACGCTTACGGTCGATATGGATCTGGGCACGCCGGACGGCTATGAGGACTGGGCGCATTCGCCGCTCAAAAAGCCGCTTGCGATGCGCCTTGCAAAGCTTGCGCTTTCCAAAGAATACGGCGTTGGATACGAAGAAGACGCCTTATCAAGCATGCCGGCGCATGCGCACCGGAAGGGAAACGAAATCGAAATCACCTTCACGCCCGAAGTGAAATCGCTCAATATCCGCGCAAAAACCCACGAAGCCTCGCTGAATCGCCCGCTTCCCGGCTTTTCTGTGGGCGCATACGATACGCGCGTTCCCGCACCGGCCTACATAACCGGCAAAAACAAGGTCACAGTAAAAATCCCGGAGGGAGCGGATGCTTCCATGGTGAACTACGCCTTCTCCATCCGCATAACCAAAGAAACCGCCAACCTTGAAAATGAAAACGGCCTCCCCTGCCCGTCGTTTTCCATTAAAGCAGAAGCGTAAAGCAAAAAACGCTTTTCCCGTTCTTTCGCGGGAAAAGCGTCAGACCATCAACAAACCTCTGGGTGAGGCATGGAGAGGGAGCGCACTCCCTCTCCATTTTCAATCGATTTTGGCGGCATGTACGGCAAAATCGCGCGTTTTCACAAAGCGTAGCGACTGAAAACGCTTCCCCTTTCCGATCCCCGCCCGGAAATTCCGAAGAATTTCAGGGGATCGGCCCCTCTCATCAAAAAAGGCACTTTTTTGATGACTTGACGCTTTTCCCGTTCTTTCGCGGGAAAAGCGTTTTTTATGCCTTCACAACCGGCCTCACGTATTTCCAGTACCTTTTACAGTCGTGGTAGAAATAAAAGATTCTGCCGGGCGCGGTATCCAGCCGATAGCCGGAGGAAGCGTAGTCAAATTCCTTCATAGCCTTTTCGATTTTGGCTTCAACAGCCTGATTCTCTGTTTCAAAGTCAAACGGGCCATGCTCAAACACGATGTATTCCCCTTCGGGCACATCGATTAAAAGCATCTGTTCGGGCTTTTCGCCCTGCCAATCGATCGGCAGACGCACGCCGTAGCACTCGGCGAGCGGAATGCCCCACGAGCAGATGCGTCCAGTGGGTTCATTGATAAACGCCATGATTTGGCCCGAGCCGCTGGATAAATCGGTATCGCCCATATCATCCAGATTTCCGCCGAGGCTCATTAAAAGCCCCGTGATGGTTTCGCAGTCCTGACCGGGAATTACGCTCTGCTTCTGCCAGAAATCCCAGTAGCCGATGCTCTCATAGTTTTTGATGTGCAGAAATTTGTGCTGAGGAATGGTGACAAAATAGGTTTTGACTTCGGTATGGGTGTTTTCCATGCTCTTTCCTCCTGTTTCCATCAGATAGCAGTCGAAGGGCCGGAGAATCGTTCGAAGCGCTACCGGCTTTGGATTTTTCCTGTATTCGCCGGGCGTAACCAAGTAGTTTTCGCGGAACGCGCGGATAAACGCCTCCTGCGAGTGAAAGCCGTAGTTAAGCGCGATATCCATGAAGCTGCCAGTGGAATCTCTGACGTCCGACAATGCAAACGCAAGCTTTCGAAGCCGCACATACTCCCGAAACGGCATGCCGGACAGCTTATGAAACATGCGCGACATGTGATATTCGGAATACCCCATCTTCTCGCTCAGACGCTTTAAAGAAATTTCATCCGATTCCTTTAAGCGGATGGATCTGTCAATATCGTCTATCATCAGCTGAACCACGCGCGCCCATTCCAGCATTTTCCGCCCTCCAATTCTGAATAATGAAATTATACAGGGGAAACAGATTTTTTTCCTGATTTGAGTTGCGTTTTTTTCAAAATACCGCCCGCCCCTTCAGCGCGCAAAATCACACGCCCTATAAAGTATACCACAAAATCACGCAGCTTTTCATAAACAGACCGCTAATTTTTTACAGTCATCGGCAAAAAACCAAAAGCATCCGACGTTTGAGCCGGATGCTCAAGTCATCAAAAAAGTGCCTTTTTTGATGAGAGGGGCCGATCCCCTGAAATTCTTCGGAATTTCCGGGCGGGGATCGGAAAGGGGAAGCGTTTTCAGTCGCTGCGCTTTGTGAAAACGCGCGATTTTGCCGTACATG
>JAFWZN010000006.1 GCA_017522345.1 Clostridia bacterium
AGTGTGGATGTGACCGGTAACTATAGCGCTGATATCCGGCTCGCAATCCGCTTCCACATAAACAGCTACTTCATCTTCAGAAGCTACAATGTAACCGTTCGTTACGATAACATTTTTTGCGGTAATTTTCAGAAGAGCGCCTTCGAACAACGGCTTCTTCTCTTCCTCGATAATATTCGTAATGGTCTTACTTTCTAAATACAGCTTAATCTCTTTATCAATCGTCAGCGCTTCTTCAAGCACAACGTCAGAGAGGAGATAGATTTCGTCGTCGTCATCCGCAGCGGAAAGAGCTTCTTCCAGAGAGGTGAAGTTAGTTTCCTCAATTTTGGCTGCATAGGAAGGCTCGACAACTATAGTATCGCCGCAGGCGCATACGCCGTCTACGTACGTATGTTCAACAGTGGGAACTTCCTCCTGTGCAACTAGGACACCGCCGCAGACAGAGCACTTGCTGCCTTCGGTCAAGCCGGTAGCGGTGCAAGTGGGCGGTACTGCTGCAACAACTTCTGCGGTATGACCGAGCTCGTCAACCGTGATGGTTTCGCGGCTGATTTCTGCCTTGCAATCCTCAACAATGCAGTACACAACGCTGTCATAGCTGCCAGCAGTTGTGCAGGTTGGTGCAACGTTGTTTTCAACTATAGGTTCGCCGGCAGTGTGGCTGAGAGCAGCAACTACCGTCTGAGCAACGAGAACTTCATTGCAGACGGAGCAGTGCTTGCCTTCCGTCAGGCCGGTTTCGGCGCAGGTAGGCGCAACTGCTGCATCGATTACCTCAGTGTGGCTGAGAGCAGCAACTACCGTCTGAGCAACGAGAACTTCATTGCAGACGGAGCAGTGCTTGCCTTCCGTCAGGCCGGTTTCGGCGCAGGTAGGCGCAACTGCTGTATCAGTTACTTCGGTGTGGCCGAGAGCAGCAACTTCGTCAGCAGTATAGGTATCACCGCAGACGCTGCAGGTGTAGGTGGTGTAACCTTTTCCTGTGCAGGTGGGCGCGGTTACTACGGTATCGTAGCTGTGACCGAGCGCATCAACCGTTTTGCTTTCGCGGCTCAGTTCTTCGCCGCAGACAGTGCAGTAAACGGCATTGTCGCAACTGCCATTTGTCGTACAGGTAGCCGAAACTTCGTTTTCTACATTAACAGTTCCAGCGGCGTGACCAAGCGCGGAAGCTCCCTCAACAGAGGTCCGGCTGATTTCGGCATTACAGACAGAGCAATAAACAACGCTGTCGTAACTGCCAGCAGCAGTACAGGTTGGCTTTTTTTCATTTTCGGTTTTGGGTTCACCGGCAGTGTGACCGAGCACTTCTACCTCAACAGTATCACGACTGATCACGGCATTGCAAACAGAGCAGTATACGACATTATCGTAGCTGCCGGGAGCAGTACAGGTTGCCTCTACGTTGTTTTCAACAACGGCGTCAGCGGGAGCATGATCAGCCGTCGCAGAAACCGTTACGGTTTCGCGGCTGATTTCCACTTTGCAAACAGAGCAGTATACGACCTTGTCGTAGCTGCCATTTTCGGCACAGGTAGCGGCATGATTGTTTTCGACCTTGGCTTCGTCAGGAGTATGACCAAGCGCGTCAACAATCGTTTGACCCTTAAAGACTTCGCCGCAAACACTGCAATACGCGCCTTCAGTCAGGCCGCTTTCGGTGCATGTAGCCGCAACTGCTTCGTTATCAACTTTCTGATGACCAAGCGCTTCTACATTTTCCGTATAGGTATCACCGCACGCGCAGATATACTTAGTATATCCACCCTCCGTGCAGGTAGCCTCACTGCTTTCGTCCTCAACGTAGGAATGCACGTGAGGCGTTTCCTCCGCAAACGCATTAACAGACAGCGCATTGGACAGCACCATCGCAAGCGTAAGGATGAGGCTTAAGATTCTCCTAAATTTACCGCTCATATCTAATCCCCCAATTTTGATGCGATATTCAGGCTTGCGGGTTCAGCATGCGCTCGTGAAAGCATTTCGCGGATATGTATGGATTCACGAAGGCAGACCTTCCCACTAATTGTCAATATATAGTATATATCTTTCATTCGGAAATTGCAATATTTTATTATCAATTTTTCTTCATTTTTAAACCATTTTTTTCAAATTATATTGAAATAGGAATGATTATTTCTGCTTAACCATTATTTTTCGCCTGTTTTTTTCGAAAAAAAGCCCCGCGGCGCACGGAAGCGACGCGGGAATAATCTATTTTTCATCCATGAGTCCGACATACTCGAGCGCGCGCTTTCTTTCAAGCAGCGCCGGTTCATTCAATGTATGAAGCATGTTTCTTTGTTTTTTAATATCTTCTGATAGGGTGGTGATTCTGCTGAATATGCGAACGAACCACATTACAGGCAGAAGATACGGCGCTTTGTGAAGCACCGAATAGCGATAGCGCATATCGTCCAGCCCGGGGAAAAAGGTCTCCCTGAGGTATTTGAGCTTCGCTTTGAAAACAGAATCGGACGAACCCATTCTTCTGGCGCTTTCGGAAAGAACATGGTTTCTGCTCGATCCCCAGCTTCCGCCCGTAAATACCGATCGCGTGATGAATTCCGTTTGGTCATCGGCTTCGGCGTTTTCAAACCACACATCAATCAGCCTGCGGATATGATTAAAGAACGTCCATAAACGCATTTTTTCAAGCTTTTCGCGGATTATCGCTTCATTCAGATTCGGGTAGCTTCTAAAAAACACCCACAAATCCGTAACATGGCGGCAGCCGATGCCGGATGAACGATAGTGCCTGGCAAAATGAGCAAATTGGTAAACCAGCATGTCCTCCTCGCTCATGGCGTATCTTGTGCCCCGCTGCGGTTTCGCATAAGACCATGGATTCTTGAAGTAATCGTGCACCTTGGTTTCTTTTTTTCCGAACAGGCTGTTATGCAGCTCCACACACAGAGAAGAAGATTCCCACTGCACATGCTGCGGCCCGATTATCCCCTCCTGAAAGCCCAGTCCGCTCATGATTGGTTTTATCCGTTTATACTGCTTTTCACGAATCAGTATGTCCGCGTCTCCCATCATCCGAAGCTCGGGGCGCGGGTATTTTTCCTTCATGTTGCATCCCTTTAGGGGGAGAAAGTCGATTTTCTGCTCTTCGAAGGCTTCGAAAACCCGTCTCAGGTCGCGCATTTGGCGCTGGCTGATTTGCATCGCCTTCAGGTAGCCTTGGAAAAGCTTATGCATGACGGGGTGCGATTGATCGATTCCGCAGTTGACTGCGCCTGTGTAGGCGAGGGGGATCACGTGGTGGGATTTGATTTTGGCGTAGGCTTTCTCGATATCAAACCCTTCCGGCAAGGAAAGCTTTTCGCCCGTGATCGCGCTTTTTAAAAGCGTAATGATTCCCCGATGTATCGTATCCATCGCCGCACCTCCTGATGTGTGAAAAAATTCTTCCTATTGTATAGCGCTTTCGTTTCGATTTACACTTTGTTTTTATACGCCTTGATCTTTTGATCGATGATCTGCCACGCGGTTTTCTGGGCTTCATCGTAATTTTCGACATGCCAATTGACGGGCTCTTCGCCCAAATAGCGTTCAAAGCCAAAGCCCTGATAAATGGAAATGGCGGCGTAGCTGAAGGTTTGGGAAAACAGGAAGACGTCGCCGGTCATATGAAGCTCGTGATACCGCTTCATAAGGCGCGAAAGCATTGCGCGGCAGAGGCCCTTTCCCTGATGCTTTTCATGGGTTGCGACCCAATGGATGCGCATTTGTCTATAGCCAAAGGGATCGCCGTACCAAAGGGCGGCGGAAGCGACGGCTTCCCCGGTTTTTTTGTCGCGCACGAAGAGCATTTGACTCGGAAGCAGTTCGGGATCGGACATGAATTCGCTGTCGAACAGACCGCCGATTTCGCTTTCGTTCTCAATCTGATTTGACAGATGCTGAACGTGAATCCAATCGTCCCTGCCGGTTTCGGGACGGTAAAAATCAAATTCGTAATCCGGGTGGAGCGCATGGTCCGGGTAAACGTCCATATCTTTTTTTATCATCATGATCGGATAATAGGGAATGCTGCGGTCGATCATTTTTCGTTCGCTCCTTTTTTCAGGGCTTTCCGATAAGCCCGCATCTTTTTTCTGCGATCATCTTTAATCAGCACAGCTGCGTTGATTAAGGAAACCACGCACAGCGCATACAAAAGAACCTTTGTAATATCGTTGTCAATAAACGCCATGGCGGAATTAACGCGGTCGATATGGAAAAACACAACGTACATCACGGAAAGAATGATCGCGGCGTGCGGAAGGATTTTTCTGAACATACTTATGCACCCCTTTAATCAAACGTCGGCTCGGTGATGATGACGAAGTCCGAGCATTTGCGGCCGTTGTCCAGAAGCTTGTTCTGCGTTCTGTCGTCAAATACCATCTGCGCGGTTTCGCCGCCGTCCAGATTGTACGCAGCCTTGCAGCCGAGGGAATACATGAGAGCAGAAAGATCCGCAAGGCTCAGTCCCTTCGAGCTGCTCGTTCTGCCTTCCACAACGATAAAGCAGTAATGCCCCGGCTCGAAATAGCCGATGGCGCAGCGGGGATTGCGCTTTTCGACATTGGAATTAAATACCGTCATCGGCTGACCGTTTTCGTCCAGCAGCATCGGGCCGAAATACCACGACTGGTATGCGCCCTCTTCCATGAGCAAGCCGTCGTCTACCTCGCCGGGCGAATAGCATGCCATCGTGCCGTCCCAGTAAAGCACGCACCAGTCGTTCACAGCGTTTTCCATCGTGCGGTACAAGGTGCCGTTTCTGACAATCACGCCGTAATCGCGAAGGCCGTAGAAATCGCCGCTGATTGTGAGGATGGAATCTGAACGCAGGTCGGCCTGATAGGTGCTTTCGGAATAGCCCTTTCCGAATTTATCCTCGGCAAACAGCGTTTTGAAGCTTGAAATATCGCGGATATAAATGTCCGCAAGATGATAAATGACGCCGTTTTCCTTATGCTTTTCGACGGTAACGGAAACATTTTCGCTGACATAGCGGTTTCGCTCGGAGATCACTTCGCCAGTTGTGAATTTATCCTGAAACTTCGTACCGAAATAGCCGACGGGATCCGGCGTGGGCGCGGGCGTAGGCTCGGGCGTTTGGGTCGCTTCCGGCGCAAAGGGCGCGGCGTTCTCCGGCGTCGCCGGATCAAGAGGCGCGGATGGGGCGGGCGTTATCGTCGGCTGCGCCGTCGGACGCGCATGCGCGCGCACGGACATTGTGCCGACAGCCGCCTCTTCCCTCGGCCTTACATGGTGGAAATAAGCAAATACCAACAGCGCTATGCCGATCAAAGCAAGATCCATAAGAATCAGCATAAAAAGCGGCATAGGCTTTTGGGCGGATTTGCGTGCGGAAGTATTTTTCATAAAATCTGTCTCCGTTATTTGCGGATGATAAATGAAAAGCGGGTAAAGGGAGAGTTTTCCTGCGTCTTACAGGAAACGCATTCGGCGTTTTCCGAAAGAAAGCGTTTCCAGAAGGAAAGCGCCGGCGCGTTTTGGGTGTAGACCTCAAGCGTCCATCTGCCCGGCCGATCCTTGACGATTTCTTTCATGGCGATATCGGCAACGCCCCTTTTGCGCCTGTTTCTTATAAGAAAAATCTCTTCCAGACAATAGTCGAACCCATCCGGGGCAAAAGAGCTGTCTGTCGCCATAATAAAGCCGACAGGACGGGCGTTTTCCTCAATAATATAGGGGAAAACGCCGTCTCCGAAGGGCAGGATTTCGCTGACTGTATCGGGCGCGAAGTAGCCGTTTTCATCCAGACAATCAAAATCATCCGAATAAATGCAAAGCTCGTTCTGATAAAGATTGAATATGTTTTTAATGAGCAGCCGGTCGTTCTCCCCTGCGGGTCTAATGGAAATCTTCATTTCAAGCGTGTACGCGCGTTCCGAGATCCTCGCCGTCGAAGACGCGCACGATATTTTCCAGATCGTCCATGGAGAACACGCGGATTTCGGGAATTCTCTGGTTCTGGCAGAGCACGAAGGCGGTGGTATCCATAACGCCTAAGCGCATTTCAACCGCCTGATCGTAAGAAACGTCCTTGAGCGGCTTGGCGTCCGGGTATTTGGAGGGATCCTTGTCGTAGATGCAGTCTACGGTCGTTCCCTTGAATACCGCGTCCGCATCCAGCTCCGCCGCTCTTAAGGCAGCCGCCGTATCGGTGGTAAAATAGGGATTTCCGCTTCCGCCGGCCAGAAGCACGATTGCGCCGGATTCAAGTGCCTCGATGGCTGCCGAGCGGGTATAGAGGCGTGCAAAGCGGTTCATTTCCTGCGCGGTAAACACGACGGCCTTCACGCCCAGTCTTTCCAGCGCGTCCTGAACGCACAGGGCGTTGATCACCGTTGCGAGCATGCCCATCTGATCGGCGTTCGCGCCGTTCATTTCCTTGGTGAAGCGGCCGCGCCAGATGTTTCCGCCGCCGATAACGATGCCGAGCTGAGCGCCGTGATCGTGCACCTTTTTGAGAATTTTTGCAACCTCGTCCACTCTGTCCGCATCGAAGCAGCCCTTTTTGCTTTCGGGCTGGAGCGTTTCACCGCTGAGCTTTAAAATAACGCGCTTGTAATTCATAATTGTATAACCCCTTTCAGGAATACATAATCCATATTTGCCTTATCATCCATTCTCTATTATAGCATTCTTAAAACCGCGTATCAACGTGCTCGTGCAAATTTTTTGACACGTAAATGCGTTTTTTTGCGTTTTTCCTTTAACTTGACAAAACGAAAACGCCGCCTATAATGGTGACAGAACATGTGATATATAAAAGGAAGAAAAATATGCACAAAAAGAAATTTTCCGTTCCCGGAAGCGTGATTCTGCTTTTAGCCGCGCTTGCATGGGGTTCCGCATTTGTAGCGCAGTCCCTTGGCGCGGACAGCGTGCGTCCCTTTACGTTCAACGGCGCCCGCTCGCTTCTCGGCGCGCTTGTACTGGTTCCGGTATTTTTGACGTTTGACCGCGTGAGCCCGAGCCCGAACAGGCGCAACAAAAAGCCCCTTTTCATCGGCGGCGCGCTTTGCGGCGTGCTTCTGTTTATCGCCTGCAATCTTCAGCAGTTTTCCATTTCCTATGTGGACGCCGCCGGAAAAACCGCCGAGGAGCTTCAGAATATCGAAAAGGCGAACATCGGAAAAGTTGCGTTCCTGACCGCGCTTTATATCGTTCTTGTGCCCGCGTTCGGCATTTTTATGAAAAAGAAGGTGGGCGCGCAGGTATGGCTGGGCGTGCTTGTCGCGCTTGTGGGCATGTATTTCCTTTGCATAAAGCCCGGCTTTACCGTTTCTACCGGCGACATTTATGCGTTTTTGTGCGCGTTTGCCTTCGCTATGCAGATTATCGTCGTAGACGAAGTGGTCGGGAGGGTCGATCCCATCCGGCTTTCCTGCGTGCAGTTTCTGGTCTGCGGCGTTTTGTCCTCCGTCTGCGCCGTAATTTTCGACAAGCCTCAGCTTTCGGATATCTTAAATGCATGGGCGCCGATTTTATACATGGGCGTCGTCTCCTCGGGCATCGCCTACACGCTGCAAATTCTGGGCCAGGCGCGGTGTAAACCGGTGGTTGCGAGCCTCGTTATGAGCATGGAAAGCGTGTTTTCCGCCATTTTCGGCTTCCTGATTCTGAATCAGGCCATGTCCGTGAAGGAATTCATCGGCTGCGGACTTATGCTGGCAGCGGTCGTGCTTGCTCAGCTGCCCGGCAGAAAGGAAAAAGCGTGAAGAGGAACAAGCTCTTGGCTCGTCAGGGCGTCAGCGGCTTCCGCTTCGCCTTTCCCGTAATTCTCGAAAACATATTCACCGTGTTTATCGGCCTCGTGTTTTCATCGATTCTGGGAAAAATCTCATTAAGCTCCTTGGCCGCTGCCGGAACGGGCAATCAGGTTATTTCGTGCGTAACGGCGTTTTTCTGCATCGTTTCAACCGGCGCGTCCATCATGGTGGCGCTGAACACCGGGAAGGGCGATCGAAAAAAGACAAGCGAAATCGTAGAGCATGCGGTGTTTTTAACGCCCATCGTGTCTGTTTCGGTTACGATCCTTCTCTTGATCGTATCCGCTCCCCTCATGCGCCTTCTGATGCCCGGCGCGGACGAGGCGTTTTTCCGCGAGGGTCTTTCCTATTTCCGCGTGGTCGCGCTGTCGCTTCCCGGGCTCATGGCGGACAACACGTTTTTAAGCGTTTTGCGCTCGGCGGGCGAATCGCGCGTTCCCCTCGTCTGCACAGTCATTATGAACGTGGTTCAGCTGATTGCCGCATATGTCTTCGTAAGCGTTTTAGGTCTTCAATTGGTCGGCGCGGGTCTTGCCTACGTCGTTTGCCGCTATGTGGGCATGCTTGCGCTGGGATATGCCATCTTTAAGCATCACCGCGCGTTTCAGATTTCGCTTTCGGGCATTCTTAAGCCGAATTTCGCCCTCATCAAGCAGATTTTCTCCGTCGGCGCGCCCAATGTAATCGACGGAATCGCCGTTCAGGGCGGCTACATCCTAATCAACTCCATGCTGATCGGCCTTGGAAAAAACGACTCCTCCATCTATAATGTGCTTCAGACGCTGATTTCCTTCTCCGGCATTTGTCAGCCCATCGTGAGCGTGTCGGTCACCACGCTGACCGGCCATAAAATCGGCGCGGGCGACATCAAAGCCGCAAGAAGCACCTTCAGGCGCATTCTTGCCATCGGACTTACCGCAACTGTCGTCTTATCCGCCGTTTTGATCGCATTCCCATCGTTCTTTACCGGCCTTTTCACGGACGATCCGTTTATCCATGCAGAAAGCGCCCGCCTGATCGCGCTCACGCTTCTTTTCGCCATCCCAGCCGTCGCAGTCAACGCCTCCGAACCCGGCGTTCGCGTAGGCGGAATGAGCAAGCATGTCGCCGTCACCTGCACATTGTGCGTGTGGCTCATTCGCGTGCCGCTCACATGGCTTTTCTCATACAAATTCACCCTCGGCGTGCCCGGCGTATTCTACGCCAACACCATCGCCTGCTACGCCCGCGCTGTATTCGCCACCCTCATGATCCATTCAAAGAGCTGGGGCAGGAAAATCGCATAAAAAAAGGCGCTGTCTCTTCAAAAAAAGAGATCGCGCCTTTTCTGTTATTCGTTGATCGCCCTGCGTATGGCGACGAGGCTTTTGTTCATTTTTTCGATTTGCGGGGCGCCGTCGCGCTCGACGGAAGTGCTTTCCACGGTGACCGTGCCCGTGTAGGACGTCTCTTTCAGAAGCGCAAAAATGGATTTGAAATCGACCGTGCCCTCGCCCATATGAAGAACCTGCAGCCGGCCGTCGTAATACAGGTTCGGATCGGAATCGTTCATGTGGAAATGGACGATTTTTTTATCTGTCAGAAGCGATTTGTATTTTTCTTCATGCAAAAGCGGATTTTCGTTTTTCAGATGCGCCATTTTGGTATCATAGGTGAAGCGCAGGTTTTCGTCATACCGGGCCATAGCGATAAGCCGATCGACGGAGAGCTCCGTTTTCGGAATCACGTTTTCAATGGCAAGGGTTATATTCTGCGCCTTCGCAAGAGCGCAGAATTCGGACGCGATGGGCAGACTTTCCTCAAAGTGCGCGTCGGAATGTCTTCCGTTCCAAAGGTGAAGAACCAGCGTTTTTGCGCCGATTTCAACCGCCGTTTCAAGGTCTCTTTCATAAAGGCGCATGGCCTCTGAAAACCCGTCGGCTCCCTTCTCGGAAAGGATTTCGCCGATGGATTTGTCCATGTGAAGAACGGGAAAAGCGTGGCCTGTCGCTTTTAAATAGCTTCTTATCTCCTTTATTTCGTCGTTCCACGAATCAAACATCAAAAATTCAAAGCCGTCTATTTGCATCCGATCGCCGACGGGGCCGATCAGGCGGTAATTTCGATTGTTTTTCCGGGTGACAAACGCGCCGGTGGAGGCATACACAGGAATCATGGCTATCCCCTTCCCCCCATGTTTTTAAGCGCCAGACGCAGGATTTCATCGGTCTTGGTCGCCTGACCGGAGACAGCCGAGACAGCCTTTGCAGCCTCGCTGGCGGGATATCCCAGCGCCATAAGCGCTTCTATGGCTTCGGATTCGCCGCTTCCCACAATATTTTTAAGGGGCGCGGAAGCGCCTTGGCTTGTGAGGTCTTCATTTTCAACCTTGTCCTTGAGCTCAAGAACCAGCCTCTGCGCGGTTTTCTTGCCGATGCCGGGCGCGCGGGAGAGCGCCTGCGCGTCGCCCGTTACAAGCGCGATGGAAAGATCCTTAACGCTCAATGCAGACAAAACGCCAAGCGCGGTCTTGGGACCGATGCCGCTTACGCCGATTAAGCGCAGAAACATTTTCTTTTCCTCGCGCGTCGAAAAACCGAACAGCTCCATGGCGTCCTCGCGCACGGAAAGATAGGCGAAAAGCTTTACTTCCTCCCCGGTCTGCGGGCAGGAGGACAATGTATTTGCGCTGACGGATAATTCATATCCGACGCCGGAAGCGTCAATAACGACGGAATCGGTCAGTTTTTCCGAAAGAATTCCGCAGATGTGTGCGTACATTTTTTTACCTCATTTGATTTTATACAGGTTTTTCATGTTCATGCTGTTGGCATGCGTAATAGCCACGGCGAGCGCGTCGGCCGCGTCGTCTGGCTTGGCGATTTCGTCCATGTTAAGAAGCAGCTTTACCATTTGCTGCATCTGATGCTTATCGGCCTTTCCGTAGCCGGTGATGGCCTGCTTGATCTGCATGGGCGTATATTCAAATAAGTTTTCCGTGCGCTGCGCGGCCGCAACCAGCGCAACGCCGCGCGCGGCGGAAACCGCCATGCCGGTTGTGACGTTTTTGGCAAAGAACAATTCTTCAAACGCCACGTCGTCCGGCGAATAGATATCCATCAGCTGATTGACGCCGGCAAAAATGCTTCTCAAACGCTGAGGCATCGGCGAATTCGCAACGGTCGATAAAACGCCGTACTGAATCAGCCTGTGTTTAATACCGTTTGTTTCTATCACGCCATAGCCCATAAGGGCGAGGCCGGGGTCGATTCCGAGAATGATCATTTCAGCCCCCGCGCCTTTCCGATCCCAGATAGATCGTTTCGCCCATGTCCAGAAGAGCGAACAAATTATCCCGAATGACTCTGGGAAACAGATTGGCTTTTTTGACCTTATCCAGCGGCACCCATTCCATGCCGGTCTGATAAGCGTCGCGCTCAACGGGCTCGGCCTGCGGGATATCGCTTAAATATCTGCACAGGAAAATAAAATACATCTTGTGGGCGACGCTGCCGTCGCGTCCTTCGCTTACGCGTTCAAAAACCGCGCTCATGCGCATGGGCTCCACCGTGAGCCCCGTTTCCTCCATTACCTCGCGCCGTACCGCTTCGGTCAAAAGCTCTCCGTCGTGCTGTCCGCCGCCGGGCAGGGCATAGTAAATGCCCAGCCGTGATACACAGCGGTTTAAAAGAAGCTTTCCGTCGTGCAGAATCAGCGCTTTGGCGGAATTTCGAATCGCCAAGGCTACTCATTCCCTTTCTGCTTGAGCGCAAAACATGCGCCCGTAGATTTATTGTTCTTATTATACCGCCTACGGGGCGTTTTTGTAAAGCGCGATTATACGCAGATTGTAAACAAAAACGAAAAAACGCTTATCGCGGCTCAAAAATTAAAAAACACAACAAAAACCCTCAATTAACGCGCATCTGTCGGAAGAAAACATAAATATCTGCTACAATAACAATCAGTACATAAGAGGAAGGTATTCTTCGTGAAAAAAATGATCATTTCCGCGCTTTTTGCGCTTTTGATGTTTGCGTCTGCGTTTCTCTGCGCACATGCTGAAATTGAGATTCAGGGCCTTGAGGATGGAAAAGCCTATCTTTCCAACCAATATCTGAACGTTTCAACACTGGTAGGCGGAGAAAAAACCGAATGCACATGGACGTTCTCGCCGGATTACGCCGCGCGCTATTCCAGCGGCAAAAAAATCCGCTTGGCGGACATCGAAAACGCAACGGAGGTCACCATTACCGCCTATCATAAAGCATCGGACAGCGTTAAAACCCTGACCATATTCGTCGTTCCCGAAGCCAAGCGCATCAATCTTTTCCACAACAACAAATCCGTCACAAATCAAACCGTTTTTCTGGATCTTGCCGAGGGAAAAACCGGCCTTCAGCTCTATTCGGCAACCAGCCCTTCCGAGGCAAACGCCGCTATAACGTGGACCTCAAGCGACGAAGCAGTCGCATCCGTCACAGAAAGCGGCTATGTCACCTTCCACGCAATCGGAAAATCAATCATCAGCGCCTCCACCGTGGACGGAAAAAAGGCTTCCGTCACGGTCAAGGCGTCCTTCGCCGCAAAGACGCTTGAAATTATCGCCCCCGAGGAGCTCGCCGTAGGTGAAAAAAGCTCGGTTATCGCCATCGTCACGCCCAATGAAGCCGCCCAGGACGGCGTTGTCTTCAAATCCTCCAAGGAAAAGGTTATTTCCGTATCGGAAACGGGTGAGATTACGGCGCTTCGCATCGGAAAAGCCGTGATCAGCGCAACTACAAGCAGCGGACTTACGAGGGAAGTGACCATCGAATCGTTTCTGCCGGTTCAAACCGTTCAGATCCGAAACAGCTTTTCCATCAAGGTCGGTCAGTCCGAGCAGCTTATCATCCGCGTGCTTCCGAAGGAGGCGAAATATCGCTCCGTCACGTTCGTTTCCTTAAATCCCGAGATTGCAACCGTAGATAAGGACGGCTTTGTAACCGGCATCGCGCCCGGAACGGTTACAATTATTGCAAGCGCATCCAACGGCGTCAGCGCGCACGTATCCTTGGAAATTCGCCCGGTAAAGCTTGAAGGCGTCACGCTTTCAGACCATTTCGCTACAATTCCAGTCGGCGGCAGCGCACAGATTCAGCCCGTGTTCGCGCCCGTAAACACAACTGAGCGGAAGATGAGCTATATTTCAAGCAATCCGGCCGTCGCGATCGTCGATGAAAACGGCAATATCGCCGCCGTGGGCGAAGGAAAATGCATCATCTACTGCCAGAGCGAAAGAGGCGATATCCCGCCCCTTCTTTTCCGGCTGAACGTTCAAAGGGAAAACGCGCTTCCGCTTGAGGGCCTCGTTATCGGCATAAATCCCGGCTGTCAGGAGACGATTAACCGCAGTCAGCTGCCGCTGTCTCCCAATTCGGACAAAACCGAAGACGCCGTTTTGCAAAGCGACAAAGGCGTTCGGACGAAAAACGCGGAATACAAGCTCACCCTCGATATCTCCCTTTATCTGAAAGAGCATTTGGAAAAGCTGGGCGCGCAGGTCGTCATGACGCGTACGTCCAACGATGTGAACATCAACGACATCGAACGCGCCGAGATTCTGAACAAAGCGGGCGCAGACCTTTCACTCAGCATTCATCTAAATGATTCCGACGACAAAAAAGCCGCAGGCTTTACCGCAAGAGCCAAATACTCGGATCTTGAAAGTCAGGCAATCGGACAGATTGTGCTTGAAAACGCCTGCCGCGTATCGGGCGCAGCGATGAAAAAGCTCAGCAGAAGCAACAGCTACATCTTCCTCAACTGGTCCAATATGCCCGCCCTCCTTCTGGAATGCGGCTATCTTTCAAACGCGGAGGAAGACGTAAAGCTCAATTCGCCCGTATACCAGAATCTCCTTGCCCAAGGCATCGCCGAAGGCGTATACGAATACTTTACGGGCATGCCTATCCGATAAATAATCGATAAGCGCCGCATGAGAAACCAAAGCTCACGCGGCGCTTATTCGTTTTGCCCTTGTTCTGTCTGCCGGCTTTCTCACACATTAGGCGCGAGATTCCACAATTTCATTCTCCATTTTCCGTTATTGAATTCAAAAATGCTTACCGAAGCGTTATCGCAGGAAAGCGCGCGCGAATGCGGCTCAATCCCAAGCACATGGCCCGCCAGAGCGATGATGAAGCCCGCGTGAGAAACAAGGCAGATGCGCTCATCCGCTTGCTTTTCCGCCCAGTCGAGCAGCTTTTTAGCGCGCCCGGACAGATGCGCAAGCGATTCGCAGTCGATGCCCAGCGGCGCATAGTCAAACTTCTCACGGCAGTCGAGATACCTTTGGCCGTATATTTCCGTTAGTTCCGCCTTGTTTTTTCCGTGCATGACGGTATTATCGACCTCCCGCGCCAAGGGAATGAATGTTCTTGGCAGATCCGGGAAAATCACTTCCGCAGTTTCCTGCGTGCGCAGAACATCGCTTACATACAATTTGTCAAAGACAATATTCTTCACGAATTCGCGCGTCGCCCGAGCCTGACGAACGCCCTTTTCGGTTAAATGCACTGACGACTGGCCGGAATGGTAGCCGCCCGCATTCGCTTCGCTCTCTCCGTGCCGAATGATATACAAAAGCACATCCCTCGCCTCCCTTTTCTCTATTGTACCTCCCACATTAGCATTCTGAAAGCATATTTTGATAAAATAACCCGCGTGTGATTTACAATTTGCATATTTGTGTGGTAAAATGCCTACATTATTATGCTGGGGAGTTGTTGGCATGAAGGAAAAGCTTTCGAAGGGCTTCAAAAGGGTCGTAAAAGCGTTTATATTCTTCCTGTTCAGGCTGATTTCACGCGTGGGTCTTAACGCCCATGTGCATTTTGAGGGCGAAAAGCCGACCGGAAACGCCGTCTTTTTCGGAAACCACACCCATATGTTCGACTTCATGCATCTGTCTTTGGCGCTTAAGCCCTACAAGCCGCACTTTGTCGTTCGCGCAAGGGAGTTTAACCGCAACAAATTCTACACCTGGTTTCTCCCGATTCTGGGTCTGATCCCGAAGGTTCAGGGCGCAATGGATCTGGTGGCGGTCAGAACCATCATAAACACGGTAAAATCCGGCGAGCCCGTCGTCGTTTATCCCGAAGCCATGACCAGCTTTGACGGCCGAAACGCATGGAAGCCCATGCACGGAACAGGCATGCTCGCGCGCATGCTGGGCGTAGACGTCTACGCAGTCGTCATCAACGGCGGTTTCCTTACCATGCCGCGCTTCGGCGGCTTCCACAGAGGCCGTGTAGACGTCACGATTAAGCGCATCTTTACCGCCGAGGAAGCCAAAAAAGCTTCCCCCGATCAGATTCAGACCGCCATCGCCGACGCGCTCAGTTTCAACGACTGGGACTGGCAGGAGAAAAGCAAAAAGCGCTTCATGGGCTTAAACAGCGTCAAGCGCCTGACCCGCTATCTCTATGTGTGTCCCAACTGCAAAAAACGCCACACCCTTGAAAACGAGGGCAACGCCCTTGTTTGCTCCGCCTGCGGACTGAAGGTCACGCGCGACAGGTTCGGATTTTTCCACACCAAAAACGGGTCTTGCCCCAAGCGTCTGGACGAGTGGACGGATATCATGCTTGAGGATATCAGAAGCGATATCCAAAAAGACGATTTCGCGCTTTCACAAACCGTTGAAATTCAGTTTAAACCCATTGCCGACAAGACGTACGAAAGCGGCGGAAAGGGCGAGCTTACGCTCACCAAAGACGGCCTCTTCTTCAAAGGCAATGAAAACTACGAGTGGAAGTTCGACGCTTTCCAGTTCTTCGCATTAAACGACATCAACTTCATCGAAATCAATACAACGCACAAAAGCTTCCGCTTCATTTTCGACGACCCGCGCGATATGTACCGCTGGTTCTTTACCCACAGAGAGTTTGTCCTGTAAATCGGCATGACCCTACATAAAAACACGCATAATAGGAACGAATAACCAATGAGCGAATTGATCGAACACGGCAAATGGAAGATTCCGGTTCTTTATGAGGACAACCATCTTCTGTGCGTCGAAAAGCCGGCAAACCTGCCCGTGCAGGCGGACGCGAGCGGCGACATGGATTTACTGAATATCCTGAAATCCTTCATCCGCGACAAGTATCAAAAACCCGGAAACGTATATGTCGGCCTTGTCCATCGCCTCGACCGCCCCGTCGGCGGCTGCATGGTGTTTGCCAAAACAAGCAAGGCCGCCGCGCGTTTAAGCGCCCAGTTTTCCGATCATTCGACGGAGAAAAAGTATTACGCAGTCCTTCAGGGCGAATTAAGCAGGAAAACGGAATTCACCGATTACCTTAAACAGAACGAAAAAACCGGTATGGTTGTTTGCGCAAGGGAATCGGACGAATGCGCAAAAAAAGCAATCCTCATTTCAGACCCAATTTCTCATAAAGACGGCCTGACGCTCACGGAAGTTACGCTTCTTACCGGGCGAAAGCATCAGATTCGCGTGCAGCACGCCATCCACGGCCTCTCTCTCTGGGGCGACGCGCGCTACGGCGGCGGAAAAAGCGGCATGCAGATCGCCCTCTGGGCGCATTCGCTCACCTTCCTCCACCCGACGACAAAAGAATCCCTCACCATCAAATCCACCCCGCCCATGACAGGCGCATGGAAGGTGTTTTCAAAGGAAATTTCGAAAGAATAATCCCGAAAAAAAACAATGTGATGTTATCAATCGTCTTAAAAATCTCCTTTGCTGCACTCAGCCAAAAGGCTCCCTCTGATGAGGGAGCTGGCGGCGAAGCCGACTGAGGGAGAGATACGGACAAAGTCAAGGAGCGCCCGCTATGTTAAAACGCATTTCTCTTTTTATCCTCATTTTCCTTTTCGCCTTTTCCGCCTGCGCCGAGCTTGAAATCGTCTGCTCGCTTTTCCCGCAGTACGACTTCACGCGCCGAATTGCAGGCGACCGCGCGCATGTGACCAAGCTTTTGCCCGACGGCATAGACAGCCACGGCTACGAACCCTCTGCGCGCGATATGGTTAAAACCGACATGGCCGACCTTTTCATCTACACCGACGATCTTCTGGAAGGCTGGGTCAAAAACCTGTCCGGCGGTCTTACAAACGTCAAAATGATCCACTGCGCCGAAGGCATCGATCTTGAAAAGCTGAACGAGGAATGGGAAAGCGCGTCCGATCACGACCATGATCACGGCCACGAGCATTCCTACGACGCGCATATCTGGCTCGACCCCACGCTTTCTATGAAAATGTGCGAGAATATTTTAAACGCGCTGATCGCTGCCGATCCTGCAGGGGAAGAAATCTATAAGGCCAATTACGAAAAACTGATTCAGGAGCTCGCCGAGCTCGACAACGCGTTTTTCACCCTTTTTGAAGAAAACAAAGATAAAACGCTCTATTTCGGCGGAAAATTCGCCTACAGCCATTTCCTGAGACGTTATCATGTTCCTTTTGTTACCGCCTATGCCAACTGCTCCGATGAGGGCGAGCCCGGCATGCGCAGAATTATTACCATCATTTCCGAAATGAACGAGTCGGGCGCAAAAACAATTTTCACCGATGAAATGTCTTCAGGGCAAATCGCGCAGGCAATCGCTTCGGAAACGAATGCGGAAATTCTTCTTTTCCACACGGCGCACAACCTTTCAAAGGACGATATGGCGAAAAACCTTTCCTATCTCGATATCATGTACATGAACTTGGAAAACATCAAACTGGCGCTTTCAGTAAACGCGGAGGCGGAATAAATGAAGGAAAACGTACTGGTAAACGTGAAAGACGTTTCCATGAACTACGGCTCGGGCCGTCAGGACGCGGTGGAGCACGTGAGTCTGGACGTCCGCAAGGGCGAAATTCTTGCGCTGGTCGGCTCGAACGGCTCAGGAAAATCCACGCTCATGAAAGGCATTTTAAAGCTCATGCCCATCACCTGCGGCGAAATCGAGCGCAAAAAGGGACTTCGAACATCCTATCTTGCGCAGATTCATACCACCGAACGCGATTTTCCGGCAAATGTGCGCGAAATCGTGCTTTCCGGAACGCGTCTTGGCAGATTCACGCCCTTCTACGGCGCAAAGCACCGCAAAAAGGCGCAGGAAGCGATGAAGCTTCTGGACATTACCGATCTTGCCAAAACCAATATCGGCGCTCTTTCCGGCGGTCAGCTGCAAAGAACGCTGCTCGCGCGCGCCATTGCGGGCGATCCGGAGCTTTTGATTCTGGACGAACCCTGCTCCGCGCTCGACCCCGCGATCACTCATGACCTTTACCACCTTTTCTCAAGACTTCGCGACGAAAAGGGCGTTTCCGTCATTATCGCCACGCATGACTGGGACTTTGTGCGCGAGCATGCCGACCGCGTGCTGGTGCTTGACCGCCACGTGGAATACTTCGGAGATCTCTCCGGCTGGAGCGGAATGGAGGCGGAGCATACATGTCATCATTAAACGCGCTTTTGAATGTATTTGATGAAGAATCCCTTCTGATCTTTCGGATGATGCTCAAAAATCCTCTTGTCAAAAATGCATTGCTTGTCGGCGCGCTGGTTTCGCTGTGCACGGCGCTTCTGGGCGTAATCCTCGTCCTTAAGCACTATGCGCTGATCGGCCACGGTCTTGGAGAAGTGGGCTTCGCCGCCATGAGCGTAGCTTCTCTCATCGGCCTTCAGGCATACCCTCTGGCCGTCGCCATCCCGATAGTTTGCCTGTCCTCCATTCTCATTATGCGCATAAACCAAAAAAGCGGTATGGGCGGCGACGTTTTAATCGGCATTTTCTCCACCTCCGCATTGGCTGTGGGCGTATTGGCCTCCGCCTACACAAGCGGCTATTCCGGCGTATACGATTCCATGTTCGGCAGCCTCTACGCCATCAAACAGACAGACGTTGTGTTTTCCGTATCCCTTTCCGTCGCGGTCATTCTCATTTTTCTTTTCCTCTATAATCGTCTTTTCTCTGTCACCTATGACGAAACCTATGCCCGCGCAACGGACATGAACGCGGATTTGTACCAGTTCTTAATTTCGCTTCTCACGTCCGTCTCGATCGTTTTAGGCATGCGCGTGATGGGCGCAATGATGATTTCCAGCTTCATCATCTTCCCCGCCATCACCGCAAAGCGCATCGCGCGCTCCTTCCGTTCGATGCTCTTAATCGCCGTCGCCGTCGCACTTTTCAGCTTCTTTGTCGGTATGGCTATCAGCCTGCTCGTCGTTTCCCCGAACCTCCCGACCGGCGCATGCGTCGTTTCCGTAAGCGTCATCGTGATGCTGGCGACATTTTTGTTTACGAAGGTAAAACGATAAAACCGTTGTTGCTTATTCATAACAAACATGCTATAATCAGAAAAAAACACAAAGGAGCAAAAAACATGTTCTGTTCAAAATGCGGAAAACAGCTTGCAGACGATGCCAACTTCTGTCCCGTATGCGGCGCGGCCGTTAAAAGGGATGAATCTGTTTCAGAAGTAAAGCCTGCCGAAGTCCAGGTAAAGGAAGCAAAGACTGTCAAAACCGTTGCCGAAAAGAAGAAAGGAAAAAAGAAAGCGTTCAAGATTATCATCATCCTGGCGGCAATTGCGGCAATCATCTCACTTGTCGGTTATTTGGTTTATTCGTGGGCGGAATCGTATGTGTTCACGGTTGAAGTGCCCGATCCTTCGGTATATTTCTCGACGCCCTTTGAAGAGGGAACACGTTACTCAGCCAACTTCTATTCTGTTTCCGCCGACAACCTGACCGATGTAAACAAAATGGCGAACGCTTATGTCGATCTTTTGTCATCCAAATACCACTATGAGCTTGAATCGATGAGTGTCCGCGAGTACGACAATCGCCCGTGCACAGAGTATAAACTGATCTATTCCGATCTGAGTTGGTTTCAAAACTTGGTGAAGAGCCTGAACTTCCGCATGTACATACCGAAAGCTTACGTTTGCGCCTACGAGGATGGCGAGTTGGATATAACCTATATGTATGGCGGAACTTTAGTGCAATATCTAAGGGACACCTACAAAAAGTGAAGAAATATCAAAAAGCTGCCGCAAACACGCGGCAGCTTTTTTAGACGGCCAAATGACGCCTTACTTCACAACGCCCTTTTTCAGAATGATATTCGCATACAGCGCGCCTTCGCCGGTGGCTACCACGCAGTAGCTTTGCCTTGCGCGCTCGTAGAACGCAAATCTCTCAACGTACTCAATTTGCCTCTCGCCTTCGTTTTCCCTGATCACGCGCTCGTAGTCCTTCCAGATGACGGGATCAACATTGTCGCCGGGAACGACCGACATGAGCGCGACCGGCTTTTCGACATAGGTATCCAGCGGGAAAAGCTTCAAAATAGCGTCCAGAATCTCGGTAACGCCGTGACCGTCCAAGCGCACCACGCGCTTGCCCATGGAAGCTGCCGGGAAATTGCCGTCGCCGATGGTGATTTCGTCGCCGTGGCCCATTTCCATCAGAATCTTCAAAAGCTCGGGAGAAAGAATGGGAGATATTCCTTTCAGCATGTGTTTTCCTCCTAAATCAATTTTACACAGTTTCGTTGTCCGCGCTTGCCTCGCTGTCCTCCGCGTTTTCACGCTTCAGAATTCTTCGCATCAGCTTATTTTCACCCTTGCCTGTTCCGATGGGATGGAACGAACGCAGACGCATGGCGTTCACAACCACGCAGATCGAGCTTAAGCACATCGCTGCAGCACCCATTGTTGGGCTAAAGTGGATGCCAAACACGGGAAACAGCGCGCCTGCGGCAATCGGAAGGCAGATGATGTTGTAGAAAAACGACCAGAAAAGGTTCTGGCGGATAACGCGGATGGTTTTTTTGCCCAGATGCACCGCGCCTGCGACCAGACGCATATCGTGCCTTAAAATGACGACCTCGGCGGATTCAATCGCAACGTCCGTTCCGTTTCCGACGATCACGCCCAGCTCCGCGCGGGCAAGCACAGGCGCGCCCTTTTTGCCGTCGGTGACAAACATCACTTTTTTACCATCGGCCTGCAGAATGCGGAGCATAACATCCTGATCCTCCGTGGAAAGGTTTGCATGCGCCTCGCTTACGCCCGCTTTGGCGGCAATGGCCTGCGCGGTGCGCTTGTCGTCGCCCGTGAGCATGAGCGTGCTCACCTTCATATCGGTCAGCATCTGCACCGCATGAGTAGAGGACGGACGCAGAGAATCTCTTAATACGATCAGGCCGCGCACCTTGCCGTCGGAAGCCACGTATACGCTGATCGCGCCCTCGTCCAAAAGCTTTTCCGTGTACGCTCGCCAACGGGATACATCCTGCGCGTTCAGTTCCATAAATGCAAGGTCGCCCACCAGCACGCGCTTTGAGCCGATTGCCGCGCGGATGCCGCGTCCCTCCACATCCTCGTACTCCTCGGCAAGATCATAGGGCACGCCAAGCCTTCTGGCTTCCTTAAGAATCGGCGCGGTATACGGGTAGCTTGCGCTCTGACAAGCGGACGCCGCAAGCGCAATCAGCGATTTTGTCGATCCGCCCTCTGAAAGCAGATAGCCGGACACATGCATTTCGCCCGCCGTCAGGGTTCCGGCTTTTTCAAACATCACCGTGTCTACATTGGAAAGCTTTTGAAGCGCAGCCGCGTTTCTGATCAGAATGCCCATTTCCGTTCCGCGATGCGTGCCCGCCATGATGGCAGTATGCGCCGCAAGCGCCAGCGCGCTCGGGCAGGAAACGACCAGCACGCACATGGCGGATTTGACCGCCATTGCGTAATCATGCGCAAACACAATCCACAAAACAAGCGTTGCAATCGAAACGATGAGCGCCAGAGGCATGAACACGGCGGCCATGCGGTCAGCCGTTTTCGCAATGGGCGCCTTCGTGTTCGCGGCGGATTCAACCATGGAAATAATCTGCGTAAGACGCATTTCGGGAAGCGGCTTTTGAACGCGCAGCACAAATTCGCCGGACAAACACCTTGCCGCGCCCGTTACGCTGTCGCCCTCATTCACCTTCATGGGAATGCTTTCGCCGGTAAACATGCTCTCGTCAATCACGCCGTTTCCGCTTTCGACCACGCCGTCGGCTGCAATCACATCGCCCATTCTGACCATAATGCGGTCGCCGGCGCGCACGCGATCCGCCTCGACTACACGGACGCCGTCCTGCGTCACAAGGCGCGCCTCCTTCGGGCAGATGCCGGATAAGCGGCTGACGGCTTCTCTGGCCCGATGCCGCTCGCGCACTTCAAAGTATTTTCCCAGCGACACAAGCGTCATGATGATGGAAGACGTTCCAAAATACAAAACAGGCTGCGCCGTTTGCCCCATGCTCAGATACCACGCGCCGGCGATCAGCTCGACCACGCTGTAAACGCATGCCGCGCTCGCGCCCAGCGCGATTAAGGAGTTCATATTGGTGGTGCGCACGCGAATGGCTTTAACGCCGCCCGAAAACATGTCGCCGTTTAGGATGGCGATGGGAATCAAAAGAAGCATCTGCACAATTCCGCCGGGAAGCGCATAAGAAAGCGGCTCCCACATCGGAAAGGACGCATAGGAGCAAAGCGACAGATACAGAATCATCGCCGTTAGGATGCAGCTGATCACAAGGCGCGAAAGCATTCTGCCCGTTTCCCTGTCCGCCTGCGGGCGCACATCCTTTCCCGTTACGCTTGCGACAAAGCCCGCCTGCGCAACAGAGGCAATGATTTCGCCTTCATTCGTTTTTTCTTTATTGAAGCTTACGCGCATCGTCGAAGCGGAGGGCTTGATGCTCACATCCCTGACCCCCGAAATCGCGCGAACATTTTTTTCAACCACCGAGGCGCTGACGGCGCTGTTGATCCCGGTGATGCGGAATGTCTTTTTCAAAGAAAATGCCTCCGGTGTGCGGACTTGCCGGGGAAAAACGAATCGTTCCACATATATATCGTTTTTCCAACCACAACCGCATGAATAATATCTTCATCTATTCTACACGATAACACGCATAATTTCAATCATACATCAACGAAAAAAACGAGCTTCCGTTTGGAAGCTCGCTTAATTTCATCGACGAAATGCCTGTTAGTCCGTGGTGTAGGGCATAAGAGCGATGGTTCTCGCACGCTTGATGGCGGTAGAGAGCTGGCGCTGATGCTTTGCACAGGTGCCGGACATACGGCGGGGCAGGATCTTACCGCGCTCGCTGGTGAAACGGCGAAGACGGGTAATGTCCTTATAATCGATATGCTGGATCTTATCTACGCAGAACGTGCAGACCTTCCTGCGCGGCTTGCGGCCACGGGGACGGCGTACGCGATCGCCTCTATCTTCAGACATGTTCCTTATCCTCCTTAATCATTTTGGAAAAAGACGGCGCTTATCAGAAGGGCAGCTCGTCGTCGTCAACCTCGTCCATCTGACCTGCGCGAGGTCCATTGTCCATGGGCTCGGGCGGGAGCGGGATGTCGTCGGACCGCATGGGCCGCGCGCCATCCTGAGGACTGGAGAGAAACTCCACTTCGTCCGCGACAACCTCGGTAACATAGCGCTTCGAACCGTCCTGCGCATCATAGGAGCGGGTCTGAATGCTGCCGACGACCGCAACTTTACGGCCCTTGGCAAGGTAGCGGCCGCAAAGTTCGGCCGTCTGACGCCATGCAACGATGTTAATGAAATCCGCTTCGCGAACGCCCTGCTGATTGGCAAAGCGACGGTTGACAGCGATTGCAAAGGTGCAAACCGATACACCGCTGGCGGTGGTGCGGACTTCGGGATCACGGGTGAGGTTTCCGATCAGAATTGCTTTGTTCATTTAAAGCACCTCATTTCTGTACCGGTCGAAAGTGTTATTCGATTTCAGCCTGGGGCGCTTCGGCGTCGGCTTCTTCAGCCTTGGCTTCAACGGCTGCGGGCGCTTCGGCGGCGGGAGCAGCCTCAACAGGGGCGGCTTCACGGGCTACGAAGGGCTTGAGCGGCTCGCGCTTGGCGGGAATCGGTCCCTCGAAACGGATAACGAGATAACGGAGTACGGATTCGGAGATCTGAAGATTACGCTCCAGCTCGCGGGGCAGAGCCGCGGGGGCGGTCATGTACATAAGTACATAGTAACCTTCGGTCTTGTAGTTGATGGGATAGGCCAGACGGCGCTTTCCCCACTCGTCTACGCGATCAACTTTGCCGCCATTGTTGACGACGATGTTGGAGAAGCGATTGATGAGCTCACTACGGGCGCCCTCTTCGAGAGCAGTGTCGATGACGTACATTACTTCGTACTGATTCATTTGCTTTCTCACCTCCTTATGGACTTGGCGGCCCTGACCAGGTGAATCAGGGCAAGGATGCGCAATTACATATTATAAAGGAAGTATAGCAAAAAAGCAATATCTATCGCATAAGTTTAACACACTTTCTTGCTTTATTCGGGAATGAACACGCGCGTGACCGATGCGCCGAAGGGCGAATTTTCATTGGGGATGATATGGATATCGCAATAGCCCCAAAGCTCCATCCCAAAGCCGAAATCTTTTTCGACGCGAAGGCTTACAATGAAGCCGCCCGAGCCGTTTTCAATCGCGCCGTCAATCTCAATTTTCACAGGCAGCGGAGGAAGATACGTTTCCTCTTTTTCTGAATACACATATTCGCCCCCGGCGAAAATCATTTTGTACGCGTCTTCATTGGATACAGGCTCTGAAAGCGTGGCGAACTTTTCATGGAATCTGTACACCGCTTCCCTTCCCATGAATTCGTCCGGCGCAATATCGAAATTGTAGAACGTATCTGAAGACAAAAGAATTTCGTAAAGCGGCGCCGCGCTCTCGTAAACGGGCGCTTCCGTCTCGGAAAAAGCGCCGGCAGAAAAAACCAATAAAAGCGCGAGCATCAGCGCAAAAACCCTTTTCATACCGTTTTCCTCCCCTATTCTTCCCTATAAAAACAGCTGCCGCCGATAAATTCCCTGAGAATGCTGTTTAAGGGCACTTCATCCTCCGCATCCGCGCTTCTTATGTAGTTTAAAAACTTCACAAGCCTGCGCGCCGCGGTATAATGCGGATGATCCGGCGTGATTGCAGTCAATATCGGATAGGCATAATTTTTGACCACCGCCAATTCATACGCAAGCGACGAATTGATCATCGCGTCCGCGTCCTCCTGGAAGGGAAAAATGTTTTTCTCCTCGCCGCGCCTCACCGACGGCCACATCGAGAAGGTTTTTTCGGGGTCGGTGCTTCTGAACGCCGCGTCGCGCACGATTCTTCGAATCAGGCGCGCGTCGGTTGTGCGTATGCGGTTATGATCGTCGATGTTCAGCGTGGTCAGCGCGCTTATATAGATTTTGAATTTCATTTCGCGCGCAATACCGGGAGTCAGGCGGTCGTTTAAGCCATGAATGCCCTCAATCAGAATGGGAGACGTAGAATCCACATGCATGGGGTGTGTTTTGTCCGTGCGCATGCCGGTGGCGAAATCGTAGGTCGGAACGTTCACCCGTTCGCCGTCCAGAAGCGCGGAAAGGTGCTTTCCCAAAAGCGCGGTATCCAGCGATTCCACGCATTCCAGATCAATTTCCCCGTGTTCGTCCAAGGGCACCTGATCGCGGTTCACATAATAATCGTCCAAAGAAAGCTTCACGGGCGTAAGACCCGTCACGCGAAGGGCGATCATGAGGCGATTGCAGAATGTGGTTTTGCCGGACGACGAAGGCCCCGCAATGCACACAAGGCGCGCTCTGCTTTCCACGATTTTGTCCGCAATTTCATAGATTTTCCTGTCCATCAGGGCTTCGTTCACGCGAATGAACTCGCGCAGGCGGCCGCTTTCCGTCATTTCGTTTAAATCAGCCGCGTTTTCCACGTCCAATATCTCGTGCCAGCGCGCGCTTTCCCTGAAAACGGACAAAAGCTTCGGCATCGGCTTGTATTCGGAAACGCGCATAGGATCCTTTTCGTCCGGCAGAAGCACAACCATGCCCGCGCCCACGGGAAGGACGTCAAACACGCTCAAGCATCCGGTCGAGCGCGCCATTTCGCCGTAGAAATATTCCTTCATGCCGCCGCATTCATACATTCTGAAATGCTCAAACGGCCTATATTTTAAAAGCTTTACCTTGTCTTCGTCGCCGCGCGCCGCGTAATGACGAATCGCTTCCTTTCGAGACATGGGCAGAAGCGTAAAAGGAAGGTTTTCTTTGACGATCGACTGCATGCATTCCCTGAGGCGCGCAATCGCGTCCTCTGTAAGCTTCATGCCGCGCACAGTCACATAAATGCCGCGCCCCAAAGAATGCTCGCACCGAACAAATACGCCGGGGAAGCATTTTTCAAACGCCATCAGCATCACAAAACGAAGAGACCTTTCGTAAACGCGCTTCCCCTCCTCGTCAAAATACGTAAGAATGTGCGCATCCTGCTCCTTAACAAGCGCGTTCAATGAAAGCGTTTCGCCGCGAACCATCACGGCAAGCGCGCCCTCATTAAGGCTGAGCCGCTTGGCGGCGTCAAAATACGTTTCTTTTTCATTGACCTCGATAGGCCGGCTGTTGATCGTTATTTTCAATTCGGATTTCAACTCCTTTCCGAAAAAGCTTCGTTTCTTCTATTGTATCAAAAAAACGGAAAAAATCCAACCGGTCGGAAAAAGCATTTTAAAGACATCAGCTTGAAAAAAGCATGATTTCCGCCGAATTTCACAATTTTCAAACAAATTTCAGATAAAACGCAAACACCGAAGGCGTATCATATCATTCGTTGCGCTGAAAAAACAAACGGAGGTAATGAAGGATGACAAAGAGAAATTTCCTGTTTCTTGTATTGACAGCTGCGGGCAGCCTTTTGTTCGCGCTCGGCATGTGCATGTGCCTTGTACCCGAATGGAACGCCTTTACGCCCGGCGTAATTACAGCCGCTCTGGGTATGGCGGCCCTTCTGGCAATTGCGCTTGTTAAGTGGATTTCGCATGGGAAGCCGATTCCCCGAATCAACTGGCACAAAACGGGCAGAATCGCCTATTGTGTGGTGTCTGCGCTGGTGTTTGGCGCCGGTTTGGCGATGCTTACGGCCTTTGAAAACATGATGATTCCCGGCATGATCGTCGGCATTGTCTGAATTATGCTTCTTCTTTTTGTAATTCCCGTATTCAAGGGACTTAAATAAACCATTCTATTGTTTGGATATCGGGCGAGGCTTCTTCATAAGGAGGCCTCGCTTTGGCTGTCCGGGGCGGAAGGAGGATAAACGTGAAAAGAAAACTGCGGTACTATGCGGGCGATAAAATCATTGAAAAAGATGTGAATTACATTCCGGTACGGTTCAGAATCAAATGTTCTGAATAAGCCTCGTTGCTTTTTCTATCAAAAATCCAACTGCCGGAAGGAAAAAGAATCCGACAATTCAAAGCGCCGCCTTTTTGAGGCAACAAAAAACCGCCTCGGATGAAGCGGTTTCCCCCGTCAAAGGCGGCAATTTCCTTTGGCGGAGAAGGAGGGAGAATTATCCTTCATTACAGAACTCTGTAATGATCCACAAATGAAGGGATGAATCCATCGTTGGAATCGTTGACCAGATACATCTCGCCAGCATATTCGTACATCGCGAGGATTACGCCGAGAATGGACTTGGCGTTGATTCTGGCTGAGGCATTCTTATTTTCAATTGAGTAATTGTCTTTAAAGTGGATCAGCTTCTGGATGAACTCGACTACGTCCATCTGGGACTTGAGCTCGATGTGGGCACGGGAGTGGCATTTGTTCGTGGTCATTTCTTTAACACCTCTTTTGGTTGGATTGTCGATGAAAATTCTTTGTCCGGCTTTTGAAGCCCGTATTTCCGGTCACGGAAACGGAGCGAACACGCAAGAGCGCGTCTTTTTCGGACAAGCGCTTGCATTTTTCTCAGCCGTTTGTTATATTATACCTGTCAACGCGATTTTTCTTCCAAAATAAGCGTAAATACTTGCGGTATTCTATCATTTAAAGGAAATAACATTATGGACACTATTTTTCAGAGCCAGATGGAGGAAACCAAGAAGCACGGCGACATACTGTTCCCCTTCAACATTTACCCCTGCACGATTCCAAAGGATTTTCCGGGCGTGTCGCTTCATTGGCACAGGAATATGGAGTTCATTTTTGTCAAGAAGGGCAAAATGCTCTGCCAGCTGGATATGACGACGGAAACGGTTTCGGGCGGGGATATATGCATTGTGCCGCCGGGCACGCTGCACGGCATGTACACAATCGACAGCCTGTCCTGCGAATACGAAAATATCATCTTCGACCCGGAAATGCTGGGCGCGGGCGCGGCGGATCTTTGCGCGAGGCAATATCTGACGCCGCTTTCGGCGGGACGGCTTCTGACGCCGACGTTCTATCGCCCGGACGACGAGGGCTACAAAAGCCTTTATGCCATACTGAGCGAAACGGAAAAGCTGTGCGAATACAAGCCGGGCGCATATGAGCTGGCCGTCAAGGGCGCAATGCTTCAATTGATCTATCATCTGTTTGCCCTTTCGCCCAAGACTGCCGTCACGGAGAATCCGGGCACCGCGCGGCTTAAAAGCGTGCTTGAATACATTCGGAAAGAGCACGCGCATGCGATCACCGTTCAGGAAATTGCCAATGTTGCAAGCTGCTCCCCCAGCCATTTCATGCGCTGGTTCAAGCAGATGACCAATTCCTCCTTCACCGCATATCTGAACGAACACCGCCTTTCCGAGGCCGCGCGAAAGCTGCGCATGAGCGACGATAAAATTCTCACCATCGCAGAGGACACAGGGTTTGAATCGCTGTCCAACTTCAACCATCAGTTCAAAATGCGCTACGGCGTAACGCCAAGGGAATACAGAAGCGGAAAATAAGCAGCAGCCGGAAAAACCCGTTGTTTTCTAAAAATATAAACGGAGAGGGGTTGTGCTCCCTCTCCAATCCTCTCCTTAGGGTCTTTTGATAATCTGAGCGCGGATGAAAACCTTCATCCGCGCTCCTTATTTTGCTTATTCACTTTTTTCGGCTTCGCTTGCTTCTTCTGCATTTTCAGAAGGCTTTGCTTCGGCGGGCGTTTTTCCAAAGCGGAAGGCTTCGGCGCGGGCCGGATCGTAGGGACGGTCTTCCATGAAGGATTCGAACTCCTCGCGGTTGATCGTTTCCTTTTCAAGGAGGATTTTCACGACGCCGTCCAGCTTCTCGCGGTAGTCGGTGAGAATCTGTGTGGCGCGCTGCTCGCCTTCGCTCAGGAGGCGGCTGATTTCCGCGTCGATGCGCTTGTTTAAATCCTCGCTCACGCCGGCGGAGGTTTGCTGGAAGTTCTTTCCCAAGAAGACCTCGCGCTCGCCCGATAAGAAGATGGGGCCAAGCTCGCTCATGCCGTATTCCGTAACCATGCTTCTTGCAATGGAGGTTGCATGCTTGATGTCGCTGGTAGAGCCGCTGGTTACGTCGTTAAACACCAGTCTTTCCGCAACATGACCGCCCATTGCGCTTGCGATTCTGGCGCGGAACTTGGCGCTGGTTGTGAACATGCTCTTTTCATCGGGCATGTATTTGGTGTAGCCGCCCGCCATGCCGCGCGGAATGGTGGTGATTTCCTGAACGCGCTCGCACTCGGGGATGGCGTAGGATACGATGGCATGGCCCGCCTCGTGATAAGCGACCAGATTTTTATCTTCGGGAGAAACCACATGGCTCTTTTTCTGAAGGCCGATGGACACGCGGTTGATGGCCTCTTCGATCGCCTCCATGGTGATTTCGGTTTTATTGTTTCTGGCGGTCAAAAGCGCCGCCTCGTTCATGATGTTGGCAAGATCCGCGCCGGTGAAATAAGGCGTAAGCGCGGCGACGGTATGAAGGTCCACATCCTTAGACAAGGGCTTTCCGCGGGAATGCACCTTGAGGATTTCCTCTCTGCCCTTGATATCGGGGTAGTTGACCAGCACCTGACGGTCGAATCTGCCGGGGCGAAGGAGCGCGGGGTCAAGTACGTCGTTTCGGTTGGTGGCAGCCATGACGACAACGCCGGTGTTCTTGGTGAAGCCGTCCATTTCGACCAGCAGCTGGTTGAGCGTCTGCTCTCTTTCGTCGTGTCCGCCGCCAAGACCCGTGCCTCTCTGGCGGCCGATGGCGTCAATTTCGTCGATGAAGATGATGGCGGGGGCGTTTTTCTTGGCCTGCTCAAATAAATCGCGAACGCGGCTTGCGCCGACGCCTACGTACATCTCCATGAACTCGGAGCCGGAAATGGTGAAAAACGCAACGCCGGCTTCGCCTGCGACAGCCTTGGCAAGCAGCGTCTTGCCCGTGCCGGGCGGGCCGATCAGGAGAACGCCGCGGGGAATGCGCGCGCCGACCTTGGTGTATTTGTCGGGAGATTTCAGGAAGTCTACCACTTCCTTCAGTTCTTCCTTCTCTTCCTCCGCGCCTGCTACGTCGCCAAAGCGGGTGACATTCTGGCTGGGATCGGTCAATTTGGTTCTTCCGCGCACAAAGCTGTTCGCGCCCTTATTGGGGCCCGAAACCTGCGCGCGCATGACAAACACCATAAGACCGCCGAACAGAAGCACCATAACCAGAATCGGCAGAAGCTCCACCCACCAGCTGACGCCCTCAGGCGGCTGGACATTGGAGGTGAAGAAATAGTCCGTGGGGCTGACCTTTTCGCCGCCGGAATATTTTTCGTAGATTCGGTTTACATCCTCAAAAAACTGCTCCTGCGAGGGGATGGCGGCGTAGATATCATACGCCTTGGTGGAAAAATTCTTTTCGGAGATCGCGGATTTGTCGGTGATGCCGACGAGCTCCTTTTCAACGATGATAACGGATTTAACCGTCTTCTCAGGGTCCGCGCCCTCTATTTTCTTATGATTCTGGATGTCGTGATCGATCCAGGAAAGCAGCTCGGAATACGTGAGCTTCTTCACCTGATTTTTCGGCGCGCCCACCAGATTCACAATCAGGAAAATGCCGCCGATAATAATGGCGTAGATGAGAAGGCTTTTAAACAGGCCTTTTTTCTTATCGTTCAATAGGGTAATCCTCTCTTCCGGCGCATAACAAAATAGGATGCGCCTGTTCTATCGCTTCTATTATATCACGTCCGGCGCGTATTTTCAAACGTGAGCATCGCTCTTTCATATGCCGAATTGATAAAATATAAGTTAACCCGCCTATTTTTGGTAGACCTCGGGCTTCAGAATGCCGATGTCGGGGAAGTTTCTGTACTTCTGATCGTAGTCAAGGCCGTAGCCAACCACGAATTCGTCGGGGATCACAAAGCCGCAATAGTCCGCCTTAACATCGGTCACGCGGCGGTCGGGCTTGTCTAAAAGCGCGCAGACCTTTAAGGACTTTACGCCCTTTGTGAGCATGTCGTTTTTGATGTAGGCGATGGTGCGGCCGCTGTCCACGATGTCCTCAACCAGTATGACGTGGCGGCCCGCGATTTTGTTGTCGAGCTCGGAAACAATTTTGACCACGCCCGAAGAAACCGTCGCGCTTCCGTAGCTGGAGGCGGTCATAAACTCAAAATGCACGGGGATATCGATTTCGCGAACCAGATCGGCGTAAAAAACGATGGAACCCTTTAAAATGCAAATGAGCAGCGGCGTCTCGCCCTGATAATCGCGCGCAATTTCCTTGCCCAGCTCGCTCACGCGCTTTTTAATGGCTTCCCTGTCGATCAGGATGGTCTTCATATCGTTTCTCATTTTGTATCTCCTCCGTATCCGTGATGTAATATTGCTTTTATGGATTTGGCTTTGGTGTTTTCGTCCGTTTTAATACTTTGGCTGATATCATAGCCCACGATCCAGAATACCTCTTTTCCCTTAGCAATAACGGGAATGCGGTCTTTAAGGGGAAGCGGAATTTTTCTGTCGGTCAGGATATCGCTCAAAAGCTTTGTTTTTCCGAGCATTCCGAGGGGACGCATGAAATCGCCGTCTCTTCGCGTGCGGACACACGCGCCCGCGAGCGGCGCGGGGTTAATGCGCTCAATAACGACGCTATCGGACTTTTCCGCTTTTTCATCCGTCCATTCGATTTCGCAAACATCGCCGAATACCGTTTTTTCGTCCGGGGATAAGGGCGTTTCTCCGATGGCTTCAAACGGCGGCTCAACGAAAATGCATTCGTTCTTTTTATGCGCCCGCCATCCGCCCGGAAGGCTTACGCGCGATAAGCAGGTTCTGATTTTTTCAATCTCGTCAAACCCGAATTGCGGCGCAATTTTTTTAATTACGCGCCGAACAAGCGCGATGGGATATTGTTTGGTGTTTTTCAGAATCCAAACGCCCAGATATCGCTCGGCCATTTCGCAAAGCGCTTTCATCGCCTGCTGATTCATATATTCGTCTTCGTCCCGCGCAATTTCGGAAAATCGGCAAAGCGCGTCCTCCGCGCCGGGATACGCCTTTTTCATTTGAGGCATGACGTCAAGACGCAGACAATTTCTGGGATTGTCCTTTATGAAATTCGTCTGATCCTCGCGCCAGCTTTCTCCAATGGACAAAAGGTATTGAATCAGTTCCTTCTTGGAATGCCTAAGAAGCGGGCGCGCGTAAAGGTCGTCTTTTTCGCGCATGCCTTTTGCGCCGGTCAAGCCGCCGCCGCGAAGAACGTGCATAAGCACGGTTTCAGCCTGATCGCCCTTGTGATGCGCCGTAGCGATTACGTCCGCCGAGCACATTCCCCTTGCGCGGTTTAGAAATTCGTGCCTAAGTCTTCTTGCGCACGTTTCAAGTCCCTCGCCCGTTTTCCTTGCTTCCTCGCAAACGTTTGCGGACTCGGTGATTAAGGGAAGACCCAGCCGCTCGGCAAGCGCGGCTGCAAACGCCTGATCCTTTTTGGATTCCTCGCCACGGATGCCGTGCTCGAAATGAGCCAGCGTGAGCCTGATTTCACCCTTCAGCCTTTTTTCGTTTAAAAGGAAAACCAGCGCAACCGAATCCGCGCCGCCGGACAGCGCCGCAAGCACATGCTTATTCAGTATACCCGAAGCGGCTAAGTCCAAGTCGATTCTGCTCATTTCACTCATTCATCCTCGCGCGAAAAAATCGCTTTTTCCTATTATACCATGAAATTTGTGTTTCTCGCCTGTATTTTTGGAAAAAGACAGGCGAAAATGAAAATTTATCATTTCCATAAAAGTCACATGCGCCCATCCGCGAACTGCCAGCATACTCGCGCCCCGGCGCGGAAAAATATCGGCGTAATCGATGGCGAAGGGGGAATCAGCGATGGGGAAATTTGGTAAGGGGCTTGCAGCGGCGCTTATTGCTTTTTCATTATCATTGGGCGCATACGCGGAAGGCCGCATGCTCATCCCGGGCGGACAGCTTGTAGGCGTTACAGTAAAGACAGACGGACTTGTATATGTAGGCGCGTCGGATCTGGGTTCGTCGCCCAGTCCCGCGCGGCTGTCAGGGCTTAAAAACGGAGACGTGATTACGAAAATCAACGGCGTAGCGGTAAGCGGCGTTCAGTCGCTGACCGACAATGTGCAAAGCGGAAAGGAAAACACGCTTGAGGTCATGCGGGGAGGCGAAACCCTGTCTCTTCGCCTGACCCCGAAGATCGATCCCAGAGACGGCAAGGTGAAAATCGGCGCATGGGTCAGAGAAAGCGTAGCGGGCTTAGGGACGCTCACCTATATCGACCCCAAAACCGGCGAATTTGCCGCGCTCGGACATTCCATCAGCGACCCGGACGCGAATATCGTCGTTCCCATCTCGGGCGGGCAGCTGCTTGACGCGAAATTCACGGGCGTGATCAAGGGCGAAAAGGGCGCGCCGGGCGAGCTTTCGGGCGCGTTCCTGAATGACGGCGCAGTATTGGGCGAAATTCGTGAAAACGCAGAAAGCGGCATCAAGGGTACGTTCACAAAGGCGAATCTGAACGATTACGTCTATTCGGCTCCGATGGAAATCGCCAAAAAGGGCGAGGTCAAAACCGGGCGCGCGGAAATCTTGTCCACTGTGTCCGATACCGGAACGGACGTGTACGCCATCGACATCATCGCCGTTGACGAAACGGAAAACGAAAGAAATCTCTTAATTAAGGTGACGGATCAGGCGCTTTTGAATAAGACGGGCGGCATTGTACAGGGCATGTCGGGTTCGCCGATCCTCCAAAATGGCCGAATTGTGGGAGCTGTAACCCATGTTTTAGTGAACGACCCCACTCGCGGATATGGGATTTTCATTGAAAACATGCTTAAAGCCGCAGAAAACGGCATAAATTAACCGAAAACACCGAAGCACTCACCCGGGACGTTGTTCCTGAAGTGAGTGCTTCATTTATTTGAAAAGTCCATAATACGGACAAAATTAAGACAAAATAAGGAGATATCATGATGGCTAAGTTTGTACCATTGACTTTTTTGAAAGATACAGCAAGTATTGTTGAGTTCTGCCAGGAATGCGGTGAACCTGTTTTTGTTACCCGCAATGGTACACCGGAAATGGTGATTATGGACAGCGAGTTTTTTAACGAATATCTCCGCTATCGCAAAGAGGATGGGCGGTTGGATATCAAGAGAGAATTTGCTTCTGTGCCGAAAACGATCACGATCAAGGAACTGAAAAACACCGGTGAGGTTTCGGATCTTTGCAGCCAGACGAATGAGCCGATCAGCATTATCCGAAATGGGTATGGTGTGCTGGTGATTATTAGTATTGCGGGATATGAGAAACGGCATGGTGATTTGTGGAAGGATGGCAATTAAGTGTATCTATACGTGTATTGCGTAGAAATGTTCATAAAAATATGGTATAATATTAAACAAAGTTAGTGCACAGCAATTATTTAATAAATTATTGCTGTTTTGGGCAAGGAGAAAAACAATGAAAATTGAAAACTTGAAAGTTTCAGGTGTCGGTGGAATAAAAGAATTAGAACTTACATTTAACGATGGGTTTAATGTCATTTGTGGTGCAAATGGCGTCGGTAAAACGACTGTCTTGGATATCATTGCAGATGCATTCGTTACTGCGGATAGTAACCTAAAGCGTAATGCGAATTATGAAAAAGGTAAATATACTATTTCATTTCAAAGTGTTTCGGGTGTATCAAACAAAAAAACATTTGATGTTTTAGAATTTGTTCCAACAAAACATGATAGTGGGCGGGTTTCGTCAATAGAAAGCCAGTACGTGCTGTTTTTCTCGATTAAGAGAACTCTTAACTATAAGTCTTTGGATTCGATACCAAAGGATCGTTCAAGAGAAAACAGAGAGTCCGCCCAACAATTACATGATGGGGTAGAAAATTCTGATTTGAAAGGATGGTTCATTAACCGATATGTTTTCTCAGACAAGGAAAAAAGCCTTAGTGCTGAACAAAAACATAACTTTGAACTTGCGAAGCGGGCGCTTGGCCTTTTGGATGCTACCGTTAGTTTTTTGACAGTCGATGCCAGTACCCTTGATATTAAATTAAAAACTGGTCGTGGTGATATTTTCTTTGAATACTTTTCCGCAGGGTATAAAACATGTTTTTCTTTAGTGCTTGGCATTATCAAAGAGATAGAACTACGTTTTAAAAATCCAACAATAAAAGCGGAGGAGTTTAACGGAGTAATCATGATTGATGAGATCGACTTGCATTTACATCCAACATGGCAAGGCCCTCTTATTAGAACGCTCAAAGAATTGTTTCCTAAAGTCCAGTTCATTGTAACGACACATAGTCCCAGTGTTTTACAGACATTAAATGCAAAAGAGATTATTGCTCTAAGCATTAATGAAAATGGGGATACTATCCAAAAAACTTTTGAACTTGGTCGATATGGATTGCAAGGCTGGACAGTAGAAGAAATTTTAAAGGACATTATGGGGATGGAAACAACTACTTCTTCTGTATATGAAAGTGCCATTAAAAACTTTGATGTAGCAATGGAACGCGAAGATGCCAAAGCAGTGCAGGAAGCTTACGCAGTTTTGAAAGAAATGTTACATCCAGACAGTGTCCTTTTGAAAATGATGGACATTCAGACGGCCGGTTTGGAGGAGCAAGAATGATTCAACTGACACGACCTAATAAACCTCAAAGGCTTGCAGATCATGAAGTCGCGTTAACCAATGAATTTAAGGCAGACACTAAAAAGGCTGTATGGAAAAAAGCATATATTCAAAATCCTTTATTAGAAATGTCGAACCATAAATGTAGTTATTGTGAACGAGCAATTGGTAAGAATAGTGGCCAGGATGTCCATATTGATCATTTCAAATATAAAGACAAATATCCTGAATTGGTTGTCGCTTGGGAGAATTTGTTGCCCAGTTGTGCACGGTGTAACAGGAATAAGAGCACTCATGATGTAGTCGAACAGCCAATTATTAATCCCACAGAAATAAATCCCAAGGATCATCTTTTTATTGCAAAATACAGATATTATAGCAAAGATCCTGCGGAAGATAGTGTCGGGCGTCGAACATTAGATGTTCTTCTGTTAAATGATTCAGACGATTGTTGTTTAGTACGTTTTCAATTAGGCAATGAACTTGCAGAAAAAGTAGAAAATTTTTATCATATCGCAGTTGATAAAGAAGCAAATTTATCAACTGATACAGCTGCTAAGAATAAAGTCATAAATGGCTGTAAAAAACTACTCAAAAAATGCCTCCCAACAGCAGAGTACTCCGCATTTATGGCTACATCACTACATAGTGATAACAATTTTATAGCTTTAAAAGATTTGCTCACAAAGAATGACCTATGGGATCAAGAACTGACTCAACTGTTTAATGAAAGTAAAAACAGTGTGTACGATACACATAGATAAACGAATGGATCTAATTTTGAATAAACTTAATACATACGATACTTTGCTGTAATTTTCTGCAAAACGCTGTCGTATAATAGCGAAAAATGTTGTCCCTAATGAACATCAAACATGAGCGGAAGCCCGATTATTCAGGACGGAAAGATCGTAGGCGCGGTTACGCATGTATTGGTGAATGATCCGACGCGGGGATATGGTATCTTTATCGAGAATATGCTGAATGAGTCAGGGCAGGCGGCAAAGAATCAATAAATTAAGCGTCGGGCGGCTGATTTCAATCGCCCGGCGCTTTACGTATACTCTTTTTTATTCCGACCCAAAAGATCAAAACAGCAGAAAAACACATTGCTATTCTCCGCGCATACGGATATAATTTAGCCACAATATGCGAGGAGTCATCAATCATGTTCATATGTGCGCAAATCATTGGCTTTCTGGCTATGGCTGCCAATATCGTGTCCTACCAATTTAAACGCAAGCAAACGGTTCTCATTTTTCAGTTGATCGGCGCGGCCTTATTTGCGGTCAATATGCTCATGCTGGGCGCGTCCATGGGCTTTATATTAAACATTATTTCCATGATAAGGGCCGTTGTGTATATGGACAGAAAACGCATCCAAAGCATTACAGGCTATGTAAACATCGGTTTTGTCGCGCTTTACATTCTTTCTTATATTCTCGTTTTCACTGTGTTTGGAAAACAGCCCACATTTATAAATCTTATTACGGAAATGCTGCCCTTAATCGGAATGACCGTTATGACCATCGGTTTTTCCAAAACAAGCGCGGGGGCGATTCGCGTCTCGGCGTTTATCAATTCACCATGCTGGCTGATTTATAACATCAAAAGCTTTTCCTTAGGCGGCATTGCCTGCGAGGTTTTGAGCCTTGTCTCGGCCATATCCGCGCACCTTCGTTTAAACACAAACATAAAGCAGGAAGGAGAATAGCGCATGAGAAGCATATCCTTGAACGGAACATGGAGCTACCGTATTCAAAACGGCGCAATCCGCTCAATAGAGGTTCCTTTTTCAAAGCTGCCGGTCGGAAAAAGCATATGCGAACGTTTCTTTGACGCGCCGGACAATTGGGATCGGCTGTTTTTGAAATTCGACGGCGTTACCTATTATGGCGAGGTTTTCTTAAACGGCATGCGTTTGGGCGAGATGCTGCCTTACTCGGAATACGAGTTTGAGATCACAAGCCTCGTAAAGCCCGCCCGCAATCAGCTCACCGTCGTTCTGGAGGACATAGACAGAGCCTTCGGCCCAACGGAAGGCTGGGAAAACTTCGGCGGTATCATCCGGGACGTACATTTATTGTGCCGATCAAGCTGCTACATAGAAAATGTATTTTTCAAGGGAACTCCGCTTAATGAGCATTCCGCCTCAATGGAGGTGGAAATAAACGCCCAGTGTCTAAACGGCGCCCGCTTTTTCATCTCTCTTCATCAGGGAGAAAAGCAGATTGCATCCTATGAACAGCCGTTTGGAGAAGTGCGAAGCATGCTCATCGAAAACATCTGCATGTGGTCGCCAAACCTGCCTCAGCTTTACACGCTTTGCGTTGAGCTGTTATCCGGCGAAAAAGTCGTGGACCAATATCACTGTCAGGTAGGCTTTCGGTCTATCACCCACGACGGTCACATTTTCTATATAAACGGAAAGCCAATATTCTTAAAGGGCGTGTGCAAGCATGAAATGGTGGCTGACAGCGGTCATTGCCCCACCTATCGCGAGATCGAAAACGACATGCAGATCATTAAGGAAATGGGCTGCAATTTCGTTCGGCTGGTACACTATCCCCACAATAAGCAGATTCTTGATATTGCAGACCGATTGGGGCTTTTGGTGTCCGAGGAGCCGGGGCTGTGGCAGTCGGACACCGCCAATTCGGAAATTTCAGAGGGCAGCAAGGAGGTTCTCAGGCGCACCATCCTGCGCGACCGGAACCACCCCTCAATTGCGTTCTGGCTGTGCTTTAATGAATGCCGGTTTACGGAAAAATTCCTCATGGAAAGCGCGGCGATCTGCCGAAGGCTTGATCCCACCCGCATGGTATCCGGCGCAAACTGCATGAGCGACGAGGATACGCTTATCTACTACAACAAATGCGGCTTCGACTTTTACACCATGCATCCCTACGCTCAAACCTTTGACCGGGCGCAAAAAAGCGTAGACATGTTGTGCGATAAGCCGCTGATCTTCTCAGAATGGGGCGGCTATTATCTGTATGACAATCCGCACCTTATGAAGGATTTTATGGAGAGAATGCACGAGCTGTATCGAAAAGGTGCGCTCGCCGGCGCGTTTTTCTGGTTTTTTGCGGAGCTCAACGATTTTAACCGCGGCAGACCCGCCTGTATCGACGGCGTTCTCAGGGAAGGTCTTGTGACCAAGGATCGCGCGCCTACGCTGATTTTTGACAGCTTCCGCGAAGGCCTTACATTGTTTGACGAGCCCAAGCATTCCCTTGATTCTCCCTTCTGGTATGAAGCGGGCGCTGCCTTTGAAGCGCTTAAGCCTCAAAATATGCTTTTGCCCGCGCTGCCTCCCTCCGATTCGGCGCTTAACGACGTTTTGAAAAAGCACGCCTCAGGCTACGGCGCGCTTCGGAAAAGAAAGCTGACAAGCGGCCCGAAGCTCCCCTGGCAGACGCCATACGTCCTCAAGGCCGGAACGCCCCTTCTGTTTGAAGGCGCTCTACAGGCGCAAAAGCTGTCGATTCTGGGGCTTACGTCCGTGATCAACGGATACCCTCTGGGCGGCGCGTACGGAGAAAACGTGCTTTCTGTTTTCATTGTGTATGATGACGGCGATCAGCAAGTGATCCCGCTAAAAAACGGAATTCACATCACCACAGTGTTTTCGCTCCATCAGTCCTCCCGGATCGACCCGGTGGCGGAGCAGGCGCGCCGTTTTGCGCTGTTTGGCTACGACAAAAATTTTGAGATATATGTGATGAACCGGCTGGATATTCCCCTTAAGCAGGAAAAAAAGCTGAAGCATGTGGTTTTCACTTCGGAAAACGACCGATATGCCGTTTTATTGTACGGTGTGTTTGCACTGTAAAAGAAAAGTATATAAAAAAGACAATCTTCAATGAGCAAAACGCAAGGAGGACGTCGCATGCAAAACCCGTGTGATTCGGCTGCTCTTGAAAAGCGCAAAAATTTCCCCGGGGATGATTTTACAATTGCGTTTTCCATAAAAAAAGAGGGAACGCAGTTTCGCGCGGATAACGAAAGCGAAAACGTGCTGGCTTGTACCTTTGAAGGCGGAAAGCTGGAATTTTCCATTAAGTACGATTTTCTTGACAAGCCGCCTATGACGCTCGAAGCCCCCGCCAAATGCGGCGATCAAATCAAAATTCATGTGCTGCCGCACAGGCTGGAACTCTATATAAACGACGTCCTTTCAGACGAAGAATGGCCCTGCGGAAACCACTTTTTAGCCCATTGCCCGATCAAGGATTGCGGATGCTCTCATAAAATCATAAGGTCCGGCTTTTCAAAAACGGAGGATAAAACCGTTATCGGCACATTTGAAAACGCCGAGGGCTGGAAACCCGAAGAAAATGTTTTTGTAGGCGATTGCATGCCCTATTCTCATGACGGCGCATATCATGTTCTGTATTTGAAGGATCGACGCCATCACAGAAGCAAGTGGGGCCTTGGCGCGCACCAGTGGAACCACATTTCGACAAGGGACTTCATCCATTGGAGCATCCATCCAACCGCCGTTGAAATCGACGATAAGAACGAAGGCTCCATCTGCACGGGGTCATGGATCATGCGCGGCGAAACGCATTACCTGTTCTACACCATAAGAATGTGCGACGGAAGCCCTGCGAAAATCTGCCGTTCCGTCTCCGAGGATGGCTTTCATTATCAAAAAGACAGAAGCTTCTCCTTCACATTGTCTCAAAAATATGTTGCCCCTTCCGCAAGGGATCCCAAGGTAATCAAGTCTCACGACGGACTTTATCATATGATTCTGACCTCGTCTCTTTCGAAGGAGAAAAACGGCTGTCTTGTACATCTGGTATCTAAGGATTTGACGAATTGGACGGAATTGGAAAGTCCTTTGTATATTGCCCCTGAAGGCATGGGCGAGCCGGAGTGCCCGGATTACTTCTTTAAGGACGGGTATTATTATCTTGTATACAGTCTGCACGGGAAGGGATATTATAAGTATTCCAAAGCTCCCTTTGACAGCTGGCAAACCCCCGAAAACCCAATCATTCCATGCAAATCCGTGCCGAAGGCAGCGATCTGGAAAGACGAAGTGATCTTCGCAGGCTTTGACGGTCATGGACGCTATGCAGGAACAATGACCTTTCTGAAAGCCGAAGTTCAGAAGGACGGTCTTTTGAAATACCATCAATAATATCGTCCTTTTCAGGATTCCGCTGCATTTATACAAAAAAACGGGCCTTTTGCAGAAGCTGTATTCTGCAAAAGACCCGTTTTGATTTTTCCTTCAATGATTTTTGATTCTTTTACGCCGCGAAGGAAGCAAGCACCTTTTCAAACATCTTTTCAATCTGGATGTACTCAAGCGTGTTAAGCGCGCTCGTGGTGGTGAGGGTCAGGTAGTACAGTTGGCCGTTTACGCATACGCAGTACTGCGCGCCGATCGTATCGCCCAATACGTACATAAGATAAGCATATTCATTGTCGCCGGCTTTGAATACGTCGCCCTCGACGAGGAAGTCGACAAGGCCAAAGATCTGCTCATACTGGGTGCGGAGCGAGGGAAGCAGAAGAGAAACCAGCTGCTCGGCGGAATATGCGCCGCCGACATACTCGCCGACAATGTTGAAATTCACGCCATTGGGCTGGATAAACATGGTCATTTCGTTAGCAACGCACTGATCGGCATAGGCGCTCAAATCAATGTTCGGGAAGGCGCTTGTAATGCTCGGATCGCTGAGGAGCGTTGCAATGTTCTGAGAATCCAGATACAGCCAGTCCGCCGGAGCCTTCATCGAATAGCCGAGCACCGGATGCGTATAGGTAACCATCTCATTTTCGCCAAGCGCAGCGAAGGACAAAGAAAGCATGATCGCAAGAATCAGAGCAAATACCTTTTTCATAAAAACACCCCTTTAATTAATTTTGTTACAAGTATACATCAAATGGACCGTTTATGTCAATTCCTTACCATTCGACGCCCTTTCGCGCTTCAACGCCCTTGTCAAACGGATGGCGTCTTTTGACAATCTCACTCACATAATCGGCCTTATTAAGAAGCGATTCGGGCGCATATCTTCCCGTGACCACCGTTTCGCCGAAGGAAAGCGCTTTGTCAATCAGCTTCCACATATCTTCCTCAGAAATAAGCCCAATGCCTGCGCACACGGCAAGCTCGTCCAGAATAATGGTTTCCGGCTTCAATTCGTCGATTTTGTCCATCAGAAAATACACTTCCGCCTTCTGACGGGCCTTTTCCGCCTCAAGCTCCTCCTTCGTCATCTGATAGGTGAATTTTTCCGTTGCGGGAACCTTTAAAACATACGCGTTTTCAAATGTCCTCGCGCCGTCCAATTCGCCCGATCTTCCGCTTTTTAAAAACTGCGCGATCATCACGCGCCGTCCGTGTCCGAGCGACCTGAGCGCAAGTCCGAAGGCCGCCGTGGTTTTTCCCTTTCCGTCGCCCGTATATAAGTGAAGCCTGTTTTCAGACATAATTCTGTCCCTCCCGAAATCCTGTTTCAATTAAAGTATATACGACCCTGCTCGTTTTTTCAATCCTTCATTTTCGCAATTGATAAAACATGCCGCGTTTGCTATAATGAAAAAAACGCCGAAAATGAAAGGATGCGCGCAATATGAGGTCGTTTTTGAAAAAGCTTTTATCCGTATATCTGATTCTGCTTCTTTCCCATCCGGCATACGCGCTCATCGAGCCGTCGGACGGAAAATATGCGCTCATCCTTTTTGCAAGCAAAAGCGATTATGCCATCCGCATCCTGAATACGGAAACCCTAACGATGTTTACCGTTGCGTTTGATGCCGGCGATATCAGCCGACTGGCAGCCTTCACGGATCATCCTAACTCCGAATACCCCGTCGCCATCCAATTTATCGCAAACGATCTTGTGATCATCAACACAGAAAGCGGGATCCGGCTTTTCAGAATCCAATAGCGTATCGCCGCCTGCATGAGCCCTTTCTAAAGCGCAGCGGCAATATATCCTCTATTGTCAATCGCCGCGTTATTTGTTATAATAGAGTTATCAAATGGGAGAGGAGACACAAGCATGAAATCCATTTTCCGAATTCTTATGTCTTTTTTACTGATCCTGACCTTCTCTTTGCCATCCTGTTTGGCGCTTGAAATGACGGACAAGACCTATCTGGGCGGAAAAACGTATTCTCTCAAAGAAGAAACGATCAATTTAAGCGGTGTTCCGGTCTACGCGCAGTCTTATGCGCTTGATAAATTCGGCCTTCCCGCAGGCGAGCAGGAAGGGCTTGTTCAAATCGGCGTTTATGAGGACTTTTTCAGCGAAGACCCGCTCACGCTGAAATTTGCCTCCGACGATCTTTCCACGCTCATGTTTGACGGCATGGTATGCCTTCGAAACGGCCGATTGATCGTTCCTTCCCCCTCCTATACGCGCGGAGTCGAAGATACCTATGGCGTTTTCGAACGCATTACGTCCTTACCACTGTTCTATGCGCTTTCTACCAAAAGCGGCATGACGTTTTCAAGCGACGGGCGATATGCTTTGTATATCGACGGACACGCTGCGCTTACGAATATGAGATATGAGTATCAGCTTTTCATTCTCGATGTGGAAGCGGGCGAATGGTATCTGGGCTATACCTGGCCCACAAAAGTCAGAGAAAATCCGGAATGCGTCGTCGGCGCATGCTTTGACGAAACCAATGAATACATCTACATAAACGCATTCGGACAGGCCTATGCCGACCGCAATTCCATTTTGCGCTACTCAATCAAAACCGGCGAAATGGAGCATCTGGTCAGTTCGTCCGCCGAATGGTACACCTATAACAATCTTTTCCGCACGCCGGACGGAAAATACGTGCATACATCGCTTCCGATGAATGCTTCTGGTCAGCCCGGCGCCCTCGCCATTTACGAGGAAGTCGACGGAAGATGGATGTATCGGATGGAATATTTGACGTCAAACATTCTTCGCCTCCAGAATCTGAATGTGAACAGCAAGACCGGCCAGGCGCTTCTATTAAGCTGGCTTTTCCAAAATACTTATGCGACCGCTGCCACGGACGACATGGATACTTTCGAAATGGCCCCAAGACAAACACAAGTTCTTTCTCTCCCGATCATCAATAACGGCGTTCAGAATCTTAATAAGCTCATCTGGTTTGACGCCGACATGAACAGCGCATCCCTGATATCGATCAGCGAATATGTCTATAATGAGTTTGAATTGGTGAAAGCATCTCCGATCGAATATCTGGATCGCCCCATACTCTATAACGCAGCCCTCTCCCCGAACGGAGAATATGTATTCTTGGTTTTCAGCCACATTAAAAGAGACGGCGGCTTCTCCGCCCGCATCATGAATACCAAAACGCTGGAAATCTCCCCCGTCTCCTTTGAAGAAGGTCTGATCGGTGTGAACTGTTCATATGCAACGCCGCTCAGCAACAGCTACCCCCTTGGCGTCAACTTTATCACAAACGACCTTATCGTCATAAACACACAGGACGGTTTAAAGCTTTTTAAAATTCAGCTGAATCTTTTCTGATTCCTTAGCCCCTAAAAAACAGGGCTTATGCCTCGTAGGGAACGGCCTGTGTGCCGTTCCCACAGACCATCAACAAACCTCTGGGTGAGGCATGGAGAGGGAGCGCACTCCCTCTCCATTTTCAATCGATTTTGGCGGCATGTACGGCAAAATCGCGCGTTTTCACAAAGCGCAGCGACTGAAAACGCTTCCCCTTTCCGAT
>JAFWZN010000035.1 GCA_017522345.1 Clostridia bacterium
GGAAAGGGGAAGCGTTTTCAGTCGCTGCGCTTTGTGAAAACGCGCGATTTTTAAGTACATGCCGCCAAAATCGATTGAAAATGGAGAGGGAGTGCGCTCCCTCTCCATGCCTCACCCAGAGGTTTGTTGATGGTCTGATCCCGTTGCGGTTTTAAGCCGCAACGGAATTTTTTACAGGCTGATAAGCTTGGTATTGAAGATGATCTTTAAAAGAACGCAGAGCGCGATGACAAACGCAGTCAGCGAAAGCGCGTGAGCCCAAACCGTTCCGATCACCGCGACCGGAATAGCGCCCGCGATGGAAATGAGGGGTGCAGTCAAGCCTCCGACGCCCGCGGCGGCGCTTTGCTTGACCACATAGACCTCGTTTTCCCAGTCAAAGCGCGGGAATTTCAGATTGATAAACAGCGCCCAAGTGCAGGCGAACGCGTCCAGAACAAAGGGCGTTATAAACATAATTATGCCGTAAACCGCATTGGACGCGAAGGCAACCACGGTAAGAGCCGACGCGGCAAGCAGAAACGGCGCGTGCAGAAGAACGCTCATCAGGATTTTCGCGCCCAGAAGATGCTTGGGCCTGACAGGCAGCGTCTTTAAAAGCCACCAGGTCTTTCCTTCCATCGACAGGGAAACCGCGCTCGGCGGCATGAGCGAACACACGACGCCGATCAGGTAGGCTGCGATGAGCGGAAAATTCAGGTCAAACGGCAGCATGGTCACAACCGATTCGATGCCGCTTGCCATGAACATGATCGCCGCTGCTACCGCCATGACGGGGCTTATGATGGTGTTCATAAGGTAGACGCCGGAAGCAAAATAGCGCTTGAATTCGCGTTTGAGAAGCGCGGTCATAACGGAGGTGGACTTCACGTTTTTGTCTGCGTGGAAGGCTTTGCGCGCGCTTCTGACGGTGGAGCGCGCAACAACAAAGGGGAAGATTTTTCCCGTGATGACAGAGGTCACAGACGCTATAAAGATGCTTATAGCGGCAAGGGGCAGAAGACCGGCATATTTTTCTACGGCAATTCCGCCGATCCACGCAGCCGGCAGATACGTCTTTTCAAGCGATTTGAGTACCAGCTCGGTAATGCTTTTGATCGCCTCCATCGAAAGTTCATCCTCCATTTTGGAAAGATACAAGCTTCCGTAGGACAGACCCGCGACAAATATAACCGTCACCAGCGTCTGAACGACCGTCATTTTGCGGAATACCGAGGAAAACAGGGAAATGAGCGCGCCGAACAGGATCGAAAGGCTCATGGGAATGATCGGCATGAAGATGAGCGCCGCGATCCACGCCGGATAGAAAAGAAATGCCGGGGCGGCAAAATATGCATATATGCAAACCGCCGGAAGTGTGACAAAGAACGAAAGGAGCAGATCCTCAATATACATTCGGATCATGCGGCTTAATACGATGGAAAACGGATGAATGGGCAGCGCGCTTAAAAAGTCGTAGCCGCTTTTTCTGAACAGGTTCGAGGAAGCGGAAAAGATGCCGAAAAACAGAAGGATCAGGGACACCATGGACGAAAACAGCGCCGGAATGGCATGGGTAAGCCCCAGATAGTGAAGTCCGTAGGCATAGCCGCCCATATAGCCCAGAAGAACGAGGATGACAAAGATCCACGCGCCGCAAAGCAGATAGATCCGGCGCTTTTCCTGTTTGTCGGTGGTGTATTTCAGGCGGTTGATTCCGAACAGGTTCAGGTTTTCAAGGCGCGTAAGCTTGAGAACGTCCTTAAGCATCCGCCGCCACCTCCATGAAGATGTCTTCAAGCGTTTTGTCTTCTTTTACGATTTTGTCCATGTCGCCGGAGGTGATGATTTCGCCGTTATTTATGATGGAAACGCGGTTTGAAAGCTTTTGGGCCACTTCAAGAACGTGCGTCGAAAACAGAATCGCGCCGCCGGACGCGCAGAATTCTTTCATAAAGGTTCTCAAGGTCACGCTGGCCTTAGGGTCAAGACCCACAAACGGCTCGTCCAGAATGAGGAGCCTGGGCGCATGAAGGAGTGAAGATATGATCATCAGCTTCTGCTTCATGCCGTGGGAATAGGTGGAAATGAGGCTGCCCAGCGCGCCAGTGATTTCAAACGCACCTGCGTATTTTAGGATGCGCTCTTTTCTTACATTGTTTGGAATTTCAAATATGTCGCCGATAAAGTTCAGAAACTGAATGCCGGTCAGATATTCGTAGATGTCGGGATTATCGGGAATGCAGGCGAAGATTTTCTTGGCTTCGATGGGGTTGTCCTTTATGGAAACGCCGCCTAACAGAATTTCGCCTTCGTCAAAGGGGTGAATTCCCGAGACTGCCTTAATCAGCGTCGTTTTGCCCGCGCCGTTGGGGCCGATGAAGGCGTGAATATCGCCGGGACGCACGTGCATGGTGATGTTTTTTACACCCTTGCTTGATCCGGGATAGAGTTTGGTGACATTATTGATCCTAAGCATTTCATTGCCCCTCCGTGTTCTTTTTCTTATAAACTTCGATGGCAAATCCCTTGTGTCCGCAGTGCGTGCAGGTGAGGTTTCGGGTTCTCAGGGTGTGGCGGGCAAACAGCATTTCCCTTTTTCCGGGCGTAAAAATTTCGTGGCAGGCCGGGCATATGTAATCGACGCTTTTTGCGTAATAATACGAAATGAGCGCGCAGCCCAGAAGAAAAACGGGAAAATATAAAATGATCGGCAGCCATACGCCCTTTATAAAGCCCATCAGGCCGAACGCCCACTCCAGCGCCTCCAGAAGCAGAGCGAAAACAATCAATTTTGTATAGAGCTTGCGTAGCATTCGTTTGTTGTCCATGCGGTAGGCTATGTCGTGTATGAAGCTCAGGGAAAAATTGTCGGCGGAACGCATTTCGCGCTTCAGCGCCTCCAGACGGCCGAACTGTCTTTGCTTATCTGCGATTTCGTCCGAAAGCTCTTTTTTCTGCTCGTCGATCATGAGCGCAATTACGTCCTCGGGATGCTCTTCCGTTACGAGCTTGTGGATGCTTACAATAGGAAGCCCCACCTCGCGAAGATAACACACCGCCTTTAAGCGCCGTATGTCGTCTTCCGAATACATCCTGCGCCCGCCCTCTGTAAGCGAGCTTGGCGAAACCAAAGATCGCTGATCGTAATACTGAACCGTGCGAACGGTGACGGAAAGCATTTTCGCAACCTCTCCCGTGGTGTAAGATGGCATAGCTTGACCTCCTTTCATGGACAATATACTTTATAACGCTGCGTCACAAGCAAGCTACTTTTGAAAAACGGGAAAATTACGCCTTTACCATGTATCTTTCAAACACTTTTATCAGCTCGTCCGCTTCCTTGGGCGCATAGCGCGGGGAGACGGCGAGGGAAACGCAATCGAAAGGCTCCGTCGCCCGATAGCTTTCGCCGGTGGGATATTCATAGTAGGCAATGGCGGGTTCATATCCGAATCGGGCTTCGAAAAGCTGGGGAAAGGCGGATTTCAACTGAATGACGGGGGGATTTGTTTCGGCGAGCATTTCCTTCGGGAAATCGGGCTTGGACTTGGGGTTTCTCACATTTTCAAGCCGTTCAATCCAGCGAAAGCCGATGGCGAAGGCAAGATAGTTGGCTTCGTTCAATTGCACCTTTTCCCGAAATTCATTAAGCTGCACGCGCTTTTCGACCGGGCGGGAAAGAACGTTGTGCCGGACAAAAGGGTATCCCTTCTGAACGATTCCAAGGTCTGTGTGGGCGTCCACATGGGTGACGGAAAAGGGAGCGGACAACAGGCCTCCATCCATCAAATCCTTCCAGAAATCAAGCGCCATATCGTGCGTTTCAAAAACGCGCCCGGGAATCGGACGCGTTTTTGATAAAAGCAGGCGCGTTTCTAAAAAGGAAACGACGTCTTCTTCCTTCCACGGCTCGCGCCCCCTGACATCGGGCCTTTGTCCAACATCTGCAAACGGGCACACATCGTTTAAGAAGAAGTCGAGATCGATATCCAGTACGCGCATCATCGGTGTATTTTCCCTTCAATCTCTGTGGGTTTTGTGCGTGGGGTACATTTGCCGAAAAGCGGTTTCCTCTTCCTCCGTTTCGGGAAGAAACGGGATCAGGCCGGTCATTTCGGTGGAAGAAACCGTGAAATCCGGCTTCAGGGCTCTTGGAAAACGCTTTCTTTTGGCGGGTTTGTATTTTCGCATGCAATCTCCTTTCCGTCTGCGGCCGCCGGTTTGTCTGTTTCCTTTGCTGAGGACACGCCTGCCGACAGAAGAAGGAACAGAAGGGGCGTTGTGATCGGCTGATTCACGGTGACGACGGAATGCGTCAAATATATCGCCGCCGCCGCAAACGCCGCCGCCGCATAAGGACATTGTTTCATTTTGCGGTAAAGCGTATGCATGCCGCCGACAACGAAAAGAAGATAGCTGCAAAGCCCCAGCGCGCCGAGCGTCAGAAGATACTGAATCAGCTCGTTGTGGGCGTTGTCAAAGGAAAGATTGCAGTAGGCGATGATTTCCTTTCCGTAGGAATCCGCCAAGGGCTTTTTGAGTAAATCCGGGCCGAAGCCGACAAGCTTAACGCGAAGATCGGATTCGGAATACAGCTTCATGCTTCTGACCCAGACGCCGCCTCTATGCGTGCCCCACGTATCGGAAAAGCGCAGAATCTCTAAAGCGTCTGGAAGCGGCGAATCTGAATTGATGAAGGAGTAATAGATAAAAAGGCAGATGAAGACGAATGCCGCGCAGATGAGAACAAACCACATTAGTCTTCTTAAAAATCGCGCGGTTTTTTTCCTGATGACGGTTTTTCTGCTCCTTGTAAGCGCGTAGGAGGCGCATAAAAGCGCAAGGCTGCTCGCGCCCGTGATCGCAGGGTATTGGACCAGATACTTCTGGATGCTCTCATCAAGCGACATATAGCCGTTGGGGTATGCATGGATAAGCATTGAAACGACGAAAAGACCCATCATCGCGGCGGAAATGGAGTAAAGCGCGCGCGCCAGATATAAACGTGAGGATACGCCGAAAAGCATACAGGCAAACGCGGAAAACAGAAGCGCGATGATCGCCCCGTCTGCGCGGGAAACAACGACGGCGGCTGCGCCTGTTGCGATTGCCGGAAATAAGAGAAAGCTTTTTAGCCCCTTTGCCTTTACGCAGTACACCATGACCGCCGGAAGATACAAGCACAAAAAGGCGGCAAAAAAGTCGATGTTTCCGATGGTGGATATAAATCTTGGAACGCTTGTTTTTGAAAGCCTCGGCCCGTAAAAACCGAAAGGATCGATGTAGAAAAAGTTTAGCGTCCCTAAAAGCGCGACAAGAAATCCCGAAATCATAAGACCCTGCACCGCGCGTTTTCCTGCGCCGGGCGCTCGGGAAACGATGATGTGCACGCACAGCATTGCAAGAATGAAAAGAAGACCGCTTTTTCTTCCCTCATCGCCCGTGAAAGCGGACGCGGGATCGCTGGACATCGAGCAGGAAACCGCCGCAATTACGGAAAACGCGAGCATGCCCCAGTCCGCAAGGGAGAGGGAAAACGGCTCGTAAATTTTGCCGGTCAGAGATTTGCGTTTCAAATAGCTTAAAAGCATATAGGAAACGAGCCCGAAGTACGCCGAATAACAGTACACGGCGTGCTTAAAGCGATTGATGTTGAAAAAAAGGTCGTCGAAAATTACGGGGTGCAGAAGCATCACGAAAAACGCAAACACCGCGCCCATGAGACGCGAAAGGTTTTCACCGCTGAAAACGGGTGAAATCCGCTCTTTCACGCTCGGGGATTCTTTGTTGACAGCGTCCATTATTCCTCCATAAGCATCGCAAGCTCTTCCCACTTTTCGTACATTTCGTCGAGCTCGTCTTTCATCTGCTTGCGCTCGTTTTCAATGCGCATGGCGTTTTCGTGATCCTGCCATGTTTCAGCGCGTCCGAGAATGTCCTCAAGCTCTGCAAGTCTGCCCTCTTTTTCTGAAATATCCTTCTCCAGCTGCTTGAACTGAACCTTCTGCGCGCGGATGTTTTCCTTTTGCGCGCGCTCTTTTTTCTTTTCCTTGTCGATCTGGGTTTTGGTTTTCCCGAAGGCGTCCTCTTCCGCGAGATTCAAAGCCATCTGCCGCTTTTTCTCAAGATAGTCGTCGTAATTGCCCACGTACTCGGTTACGCCGTCCTTGGTCATTTCAATCACGCGCGTAGCCACGCGGTTGATGAAATAGCGGTCGTGCGAGACGGTCAGAATCGTGCCTTCAAAGCCGTCCAAGGCGCCCTCGAGCACCTCGCGGCTGTCCATATCCAGGTGGTTGGTCGGTTCGTCCAGAATGAGGAAATTGTCCTTTTTCAGCATCAGCTTTGCAAGCGCGACGCGCCCGCGCTCGCCGCCGGACAGGGTTTTGATGGGCCTGAACACGTCCTCGCCCGTAATCAGGAAAAGCGCCAGCGTGTTTCTGACTCTGCCGGGCTCCATCTGCGGGAAATCGTCCCATACCTCGCTCATGATTTCTTTTTCGGGATGAAGATCGGCCTGCTGCTGATCATAATAGCCCACGTCCACGTTCGCGCCGTAGAGAACCGTGCCGGTATCGGGGAGCATCGAGCGGGTGAGGATGTTTAAAAGCGTTGTCTTTCCGACGCCGTTCGGGCCGATCAACGCTACGCGGTCGCCGGCTCTTAAATGCAGGTGGAAATTGGTGAAAAGCGTTCTTTCGCCAAAGGATTTCTGAAGATCCTTGACGATCATTACGTCGTCGCCGGTCTGCCTTCTCGCTTCAAAGCGGAAGCGCACCTTCTGATCGTCCACCGGCTTTTCAAGGCGTTCGATTTTTTCAAGTCTCTTTTCGCGGCTTTCCGCGGCTTTGATGGATTTTTCGCGGTTAAACATGCGGTATCTTCGGATAATGGCCTCCTGCCGCTCGATCTCCGCCTGCTGGAGGTTGTATTCCTTGATCTGCCGTTCAAGATCGGCCTCGCGCTTTACGGCGAATTGATCGTAGTTGCCGGTGTACTGGGTGATGCGCGTTTGCCTTAGCTCCGCCATATTGTCGCATACCGCGTTTAGGAAATAGCGGTCGTGGGAAATGACAAGCACCGTGCCCTTGTATTTTTTGAGCGTTTCTTCCAGCCACTGCGTGCTGTCCAGATCCAGATGGTTGGTCGGCTCGTCCAAAAGCAGAAGATCCGGCTCTCTTAAAAGCAGACGCGCGAGGGTCAGGCGCGTTTTCTCGCCGCCGGACAAAAGATGCGCGGGCTGATTGCGCCTTTCCTCGGTGAAGCCGAGGCCGGCGAGCACGCCCTGCACGCGGCTGGGCCATTCGTAGCCGCCCGCATCCTCAAACCGCGCCATGAGCCGATCATAGGAATTGGTGAGGATCGCCATTTTCTGCGCATCCTCATGGCATTCGGCCATTTCTCTCTCCATTTCGCGAAGGCGCACTTCCATGCGCTTGACGTCGTCAAATACGCGCGAAAGCTCCTCCGTCACGGTGAGGCTTGAATCGATGTCCGCATGCTGCGTAAGATATCCGATGGTTTTGCCCTTCATCAAGGAAACCGTGCCTTCGTCGGGCTGCAGAACGCCTGCAATAATCTGAAAAAGCGTGCTCTTTCCGCTGCCGTTCACGCCGACCAGACCCATGCGGCTGCCTTCCGAAAGGGTCAGATTGATATCCGTAAGAACCCGGTTCATGACAAAGGATTTATATATATGACTGAGCGTTAAAAGTATCATTTAACCATGATTCCTTTCAAATGCATAATTAACCACGATACTATTATAGCAAAAAAGCGTTTATTTCGCAACAAAAAGCGCCCAATGCCCGCCCGCGCGCCGATAAATTCATGTAAAGAGAATTCCCTTTTTGATAGAAATCCGCTATAATGAATGGGCAAACATATTGATGTTCGAGGTAATTTTCAATGTCTAAAAAAAGAAACAGGAAGCGTCAAAGAATATTAAAGCGCCTTTCCGCGATGGTGTATTCGTTAATCGCCATTCTGATTATGGTTCTTGCGGTCGTTGTGCTCATGAAAGCGCCCAAGCCGGAGACAGCGGCGGACAGACGGCAGGAATATCTTGATTCCATAACGCCTACGCCCACGCCTGTTCCAACGCCCACGCCTGTTCCAACGCCTACGCCCGTTCCCACGCCTACGCCCAGCCCGACGCCCACGCCCGCGCCTACGCCCACGCCGCTTTCCGAAACGGCGAAAATGTCCATTTTGAACGACGACGATATCATCCTGATCTCCGCTGTCGGCGATTGCACGCTGGGCGGGGTTCATAAATCGAGCACGGCGGACACCTTTGAAAGCCTCTGCTATGAATACGGCTACGGCTATTTTATGGAAAATGTCGTGGATATTCTCGGCATGGACGATCTGACGATCGCCAATCTTGAAGTCGTTCTGACGGACGGCGGATCGCCGCGCGAAGGCCGAGAGTTTATCATGCATGGCTACGAGGATTATGTCTACATCCTGACGGAGGGCAGCATTGAAGCTGTCACCGTGGCCAACAACCACGCCAAGGACTTTAACCGTTCCGGCCTTAACAACACCAAGGAAGTGTGCGAGGCGGAAGGAATCGCCGTCTGCGGTTATGATTCCATCGCCGTTTATGAAACCAAGGGCAAAAAAATTGCGCTTCTCGGCTACACCGTCTGGGATTACGATTTCGACCAGATGGAAGACGACGTCAAGAAGATGAAGAAGGAATGCGATCTGGTGGTTGTCAGCATTCATGGCGGCGACGAGAAGGCCTACAAGCCCACGAAGGAGCAGATCAAATACTGCCGCGGCGCAGTTGACGCGGGCGCAGACCTTGTGCTCGGCCATCATCCGCACGTGATTAACGGCATTGAAACCTATAAAGGCGTAAAAATCGTCTATTCCCTTGCAAACTTCTGCTTCGGAGGCAACAAAAATCCCTCCGACAAGGATACGTTCATTTTCCAGCAGGCGTTCAATATAAACGACGACGGAACGCTTTCGCCCGGCGAGATTAACGTAATTCCGTGCTCCGTATCCTCTGTAACCAATAAAAACGACTTCAGACCCACGCCGCTTTCGGGCGACGAGTATGAGCGCGTAATGAACAAAATCATCAAGTATTCAAAGGATATGGAAGGCGCGTTCACGGGGCTTGATAAATAAGCGCACGGAAAAAGAGGCTGTCTGAATTAAGCGTCATTTTAACGAATAATCATTAAAGGCAATAATGCGTCCCCTACGGCGGAAATCCAGCGATTTCTTGCCGCAGGGGACGCATTTCGTAAAGCGATTTTGTTTTCATTAAGCTTAATGCTTACAGGCTTTTCATCCAGATAACCGAGTCGCCGACCCATCTTGCGATGGCGGCGTTATTGTAATCGGGATTTCCGCCCCAGGTGACCTTGTTGGCAAGGGCCATGCCGTGCGGGCCGTGGGGATAAATGTGCATTTCAAAGGGGATTTCGGCTTCTTTATAGGCGAGCGCGAGCTTTAAGGCGTTGTCCAGCGGCACAACCGCGTCGTCAAAGGTGTGCATGAAAAACGCGGGGGCGGTATGCGGACCGACGTTTTTTTCAAGGGAGAAGGAATCGACGGCGTCCGCGTCTTCCATTTTGTCCTTTAAGAGATTTTTAAAGGTAATCGCGCTTCCGGCGGTGGAGTTACCGAGCGTCACGGCGTATAAGAGCACCGCGCCGTCGGGGCGGTTTTTGCCCTTGTTTTCGCCGAGCTTTTCCTGAATGTCATTTCTGTTCCAAAGCGTCGCCAAGGAGCCCGCCAGATGTCCGCCGGCGGAGAAGCCTGCGACGAACACGCGGTCCGCTTTGATGTTGTATTTTTCCGCGTTTTCGCGGATGTGAACCATGGCAAGCGACGCCTGATAGAGGGGATCGGTTGCTTCCTCGATTTTGCCGCCCACGGAATAATGGAGGACGAACGCGTTCATTTCCTGCATCATATAGGCCTCGGCGATGGGGTATCCCTCTCTGTCGGAGCAGACAACGCCGTAGCCGCCGCCGGGAATGACCAATATCGCGTCCTTGGCTTCCGAGCGGTCGTCAATTCCGAAATATTCAAGCGTGACTTCGCTTCTTCCGGGAATCAGTTCGATTTTTTCATACTGCATGTTTAAGTCCTCCTTTTTTATCCGGGAAAAATTGTATAGACGATCGCGCCCAGTACGGCGGATAAGACGATGAACAGGATGGGCGAAAGCTTCTTTTTAAGAACTTTCGGGGACAGAAAGAGAATGGATGTGAAAATAAGCGTCAGAATAAGATCGGTCAGTGGCGCGCCTTTCCCCTCCGGGGACAGTACTTTTGTGAGCATGAATGCGCCTGTTGCAAGCACAATGCCGATTACGGCGGGCTTTACGCCCCGAAGGACGGCCTGAACATATTGGTTTTTGAAAGCGCTTTTCAAAAGCGCCATTAAAATCAGAATAACGATAAACGACGGAAGAACGACTGCGAATGTCGCAACAATCGCCCCCAAAACGCCCGCCTGCGACGCGCCCACAAAGGTCGCGAGGTTTACCATGATCGGGCCCGGCGTGGATTCGCTGACGGCGATCATGCTCATCAGCGCCTCGTCGGTGAGCCATCCGTAGGACAAAACCACGTCTCGAATCAAGGGAATTGCGCCGTATGCGCCGCCGAAGGCGAAAAGACCGACCTTCAGAAAGCCGATCAGCAGATTTAGATGAATCATTTGCCCGCTCCCTTCTTTTTGGTAATCGGGAACGCGCAAAGGCTGACCGCGCCGCAAACAGCCATAAGCGCAACGGATGAAAAGCGCACGGAGAAGAAATTGATCAAAAACATGGCGATCATCGCGCAAACGACGATTGCGCACGGAAGCGGCTTTTTCTTCATCTTCCTGACCATGTTGAAGCCCGCATCCAAAATCAGAATCGGAACTGCCGTGCGGATACCGCGAAACAGATTTTGAACGAGGGGGTACGCAGGCAGCGCATCCGCAATGCCCGAAAGCAGAAGAATGATCAAAAAAGACGGAAGCACGATGCCGACCGTAGCCGAAACCGCGCCCGCCATGCCCGCCTGCTTAAAGCCTACATACGTCGCCATATTGATGGCAATCGGCCCGGGCGTGGATTCCGCCATCACGGTTACGTCCATCATTTCATCGTGCGTGATCCATTTCTTTTTCTCTACGCAGTTGTTTTCAATCACCGAAATCATGGCGTATCCGCCGCCGAAGGTAAAAAGGCCGATTTTGGCAAACACCAGAAACAAATCCCGGAGAATCCGAAGCATGGAAAAAAACCTCCCATCCGAAAAAATGATAGCACAATCGAATGGGAATGTAAATGATGATTTCATATTTATATCTTTTTATTTATGATACCGCTCGCCCGCGTTGATTCTCGCGGCACGATAAAGCTGTTCTAAAAGAATCACGCGCATGAGGGGATGGGGAAAGGTCATCTTTGAAAAGGAGAGCTTGTAGTCGGCGCGGCTGACGACGGCGTCCGAAAGGCCCAATGATCCGCCGATGACGAACACGACGCGCTTTCCCTCCTGTTCCCATTTTTGTGTTTCCGATGCCAGCTCTTCGCTTGAAAGCTGCTTTCCGTTTATGCAAAGCGCAACGACCTTATCGTTCGGCTTGATCCGGGCGAGGAGGGCTTTTCCTTCCTTTTCCATGACCATGTCGTTTAAGGCCTTGGAGGGCTTGGCGGGTTCGGGCTCGTCCGGCACCTCGACCGACTCGTATTTGCCGTAGCGGGACAGGCGCTTTAAATATTCGCCCGCGCCGTCCTTCTGCCATTTTTCCTTTAAAGAGCCTACGGCCAGCACGCATGCATTCATCAGATCCACCCCATGATTACAAGAAGGTCCTCTAAGTAATTCATAAACACAATGGCGAAGCCCGCGCCCATCGCGAGGTATTCGCAAAGCGTGAATTCGCGCGTCTCCGCAGGGGGATAGCCGAAAATGTAGCCCTTTTTGCGAATGCGCTCATTATCGATGGCTTTGAGCGTAAAAATAAGCAGGATGGTGAAAAAAGCGGCGGGCATGACCAACTGCAAAATACCCGCGACGCCGCCGATGGATTCAAACATGGTGAGGGAAACGGCGGCTTTCGGCTGGGTCTGCCGGTTCAGAACAAAGGCCAGAATGAGCGTGGAAGCGTTATAGACGGTGTGAAAGACCATGCCGCCGAAAAGGGAGTCTGTGGAAACGACAATCACGCCTAAAATGATTCCGCACAAAAGCTGCGCGGGAATGCCGGTCAATGTTCCGTGCATCAGCATAAACCAGACGCTGGATATGACGATGGCTTTTTTTGAGCCCTTTTCCTCCCACGCGCCCAAAATTGCGCCTCTGAAAAGCAGCTCCTCGCAGATGCCGGGCAGAATTGCGATAAGAACGATGGAGACGGCGAGGGATTTGGCGGTGGTAGGAATGATGAAGCTGGTATCCGGCGGCGTTCCGATGGCCGTTTCAATCAGAATCGACCAAAGAAGCGTCAGAATCTGGGTAAGATACACGGCCAAAAGCGCCGCGAGCGTCGACAGAAGCGCGCTTTTTACGGAGAGGGGATTGATGCGCATCGCGTCCGCGCAGGCGGACATATCGCGCTTTGCGTACAGGAAGATGGGCAGAACGATAAAGACGATGTAATACATCGACTGAATCATGCTTTTGAGCTCCGAAATCAGAAAATCGCCGAAAAAAGCGGAAATAAGGCTCATTGCAAAGGGCAGAACGAAAAGCCCCGTCACGCCGATAAAGAAAAGAACCGATGCGGCGAAGATGGAGGGCTTGTTTTTTTCGGGGTCGCGGGGCATGTTTTTCAAGGTGAAATTGACGTTCAAAACGTAAGCGCTCCTTTCTTCAGGCGTTGTCGTTTAACTGGAAAAGGCCGGAAAAGCCGTCTCTTCGGGCAATGGAGAGGTTTACATCGCGCCCGATTTCGCATCCTGCTTCGGTAAGCGCCAGACGAACGGTCTGATCGGCGAGCTCCGGGAAATTGTTTTCCTTGCTCAGGTGTCCAAGGATGATGTTTCTGCAGTTTCTCTTGGCAAGCTCCGCTGCGGCCTTGCCCGCGTCGTCGTTTGAAAGATGACCGGATCGGCCAAGTATGCGCTTTTTGAGCGTATACGGGTATTTTCCGGCCTTGAGCATGTCTTCATCGTAATTGGCTTCAAGAAGCACGATGTCGCTGCCTGCGACCGCGTTCAGCCAGCCTTCCCGGACACAGCCGATGTCGGTGGCGATGGAGGCTTTGAGATTGCCCGAAAAAAAGGTGTAGCCGCAGGGGTCGGACGCGTCGTGCGGGATGGAAAAGGGGCAAACGTTGATTTTTCCGATGTAAAAATCCTGCCTTGCGTCGATGATGCGCACATTTTTGCTTTGAACCGCGCCGACCTTGTCCGCCATGCCGCCCCAAGTGCCTTCGGTGGCATAGATGGGCAGATCGAATTTCCTGGAAAGGATGCCTGCGGCGGAAATGTGATCCGTGTGTTCGTGGGTGATCAGAATCGCCTTGAGGCTTTCGGGCTTTACGCCGATTTTCTCAAGCTCCTTTACGATGCGCGCGCACGAAACGCCTGCATCAACCAAAATTCCGCCGTCCCCTTCGCCCACATACACAGCGTTTCCTGAAGAACCGCTGAAAAGCGGGCTGAACAAAAGTTCCATCTGTGAAGCATCCTCCGTACCGCTATACGCCGGTCAGATCAAATTCCGGCGTGTATTTTGCATCGGCCGATTCCAGATCCTGAATAAATCCGTCCTCAAGCCCTAAATCGAGCATGTAATTAACGACCTCGTCGTACTCGGCCTCAGTGATTCGGCGATTGATTTCCGGGTAGTTTTGGGCGTTTCCCATCGGCACGTACTGCGCCATCAGGCTAACCCATGCGCCGGGGAAATGGTCTTTAATGTATTTTAGCACGCGCCTCGAGTTTTCCGTCTGCCCGGGAAGAATCAGGTGCCGGATGATTACGCCCTTTTGAATGTATCCGTCTTCATCAAGCACGACGGGACCCGTCTGATCGAGCATTTCGGCAATGGCGTCCTTTGCATAATCAAAATAATCGCCCGCGAGGGAATATTTCCGGGCAGGCTCTGAAAGCGCGTATTTGAAGTCGGGCAGATACACGTCCACCGCGCCCTTCAGCATGCGGATGGTTTCAACCTTTTCATAGCCGCTTGAATTCCAGATCACCGGAACGGGAGGTTTTTCCTTGAGAGAATCAAGAACAACGGGCGCATAATGCGATGCGGAAACGAGGTTTATGTTCCTTGCGCCCTTTGAAACAAGCTCTTTATAGATTTCTTTTAAGCGTTCGGCTGTCACGATTTTTCCGTAGGCGTCGTGGCTGACTGCGTAGTTCTGGCAGAACACGCATTTCAGCTGGCAGCCGGAAAAGAAAATCGCGCCGCTTCCGCCGCTGCCCGAAATGACCGGCTCCTCGTCAAAATGAAGCTCTGCGCGGGCAATTTTCGCCTGCGTTCCCACGCCGCAGACGCCTTTTCCTTCAAGCGGTTCGCGCTCGATATTGCACCTGCGCGGACAAAGCGTGCATTTCACGTTTACGCCACTTCCTTTTTCTTGTCTTTAAACAGAAAGCCGGAGATGATCCACACAATTTCGCCCAAGAGCACGCCCGCAAACACGTCCACGACGATATGTTGGCGTGTAAAGAGGGTGGATAAGCAGATCAGGATCGTGAGAATGAGGGAAAAAATCGTGTAGGGCAGGGAAATGCGTTTGATATCTTTGGAAAAAAGCGGGCGAACGCACATCCAGCTTGCGTAGCAATGAATGGAAGGGATGAGCCGCGTGGGCTCGTCCATCGCGTATACGATTTTAAGAAGCCACGCGCCTGGGCCGGACAGCGTGTCGGCGGCTGGGCGGGCAAAGGTGGCCGGAACGAGCATGAACATGATAAAGCAAACGGCCTTCCCCATGACCTCGGCGGTCACGAAGCGGCGGCACATTTCCTTGCTCTCACGTGAGATCAGAATGTAGTTAAGCGCCCAGTAGGCGTAGGAAATGACGTATACATATGTGAAAATCGGGATTGCCGGAATTTTCAGATCAATCGGCAGCGTCATATCGAATTTCGGTTCAATATTCAGAATCGACGGAAGACAGTACGCAAACATATTGAACGCAAGCACAAACAGAAGCGGCTTGCGCGCGTATTTCGGAATAAAATCGAGGATTTTCTTGAAAAGCTTCATTTTCTTTCTCCGTTTTCTGCCAGAAGGCATACGGCCTGCCCCATTAATACGGGGGTTTCGAGGCCGGACTGGGTATCCTTAATCATTTCGATAAGCGGCGTGCATTTTCCTTTTTCGGTTATCAGAATTATGGTCGAGCCGCCGAATTCGAACCGGCCCTTTTCCTGACCGCGGGTAAACGATCCGCTGGTCACATCGTTTTGAATGCGTCCAACCATGGTCGCGCCGACCTCCATATAGATCATGCGGCCGAAGTTTTCGGTTTCAATCAGCGCATATTCACGCGTGTTGGTTTTAAAAACGGGCAGGCTTTGAAGCGCCTCCGGGCGCACGGTGTGATATACGCCCTGAATGCGCCGGGTTTTCAGAATCCTTCCGTGATCCGGGAATGCGTATCTGTGATAATGCGCCGGGGTCAGGCGAAAAACAAGCAGCCAGCCGCCTTCGAAGGACTGGGCGATTTCCTTATTATCAATAAGCGTTTCCATTGTGTAGGGCGAGCCTTTGACGGTGAAAACGCCGTTTCGGGTCGCTTCATACACGGTCAAAAGCCCGTCGCAGGGAGCGGGCAGAGCATGCGCTCTTTCGTCAAAGGGGCGCGCGCCCTCGCGCAGGCGGCGGGTGAAAAAATCGTTGAAGGAAACGTATTTTTTTGGCGCTGCGGCAGTCATATCAATGCCGTTTTTTCGGATGAAGGGCTTTATGAACGGGATAGACATGCGGCTGTCCATAAAGCAGCCAGCGGCCCGGGAAATCCCGGGCCGCGCGATCAGGGAAGCGATCAAAACGCCTATTTTGCTTCGATAAAGATTCTCGTACACGGGATGGAGCCTCCCAGAATAATAATCAGAATAAGAACGACAAGGCCGATCAGCGCCATAAGCGCAATCGCGCGTCCGTAGGGCTTTTTGACCTTGAAACGGGACACAAACAAAACGCCCATCACGATCAGCGCGGCGGGATAAACATAGGCGTTGGCCTTGGGCAGCGCGCACAGAAGCGCAATCAGCGGCATGACAAGCGCGGAGGAGGTTACGGGAAGGCCGGTATAGTGCGTGCGCTTTTCAGCGTCCGGCGCTTTCATGATTTCCTGAACGTTGAAATAGCTTAAGCGTATGACCGCTGCCAGCGTATAAAGCATGGCGGAGGCGATTGTGAACCAGTTGGCCGGGCCCAGAACAAAGGCGATCACGGCGGGGAACACGCCGAAGCATACCATATCGCACAAAGAGTCGATCTGCATGCCAAAGCACATCGCGTCCTCCGTGCGCTTGCAGGTTCTTGCGATGGCGCCGTCCATCATGTCGCACAGGCCGCACACCAGAAGGCAGATGATTGCGCCGCGCACATTGCCGGTGAGCGCAAGCTGCATACCGTAGATTCCGGTCAGAAGACCCAGATAGGTCACGATGACGGAATAATTGTAATAGCCGATCAGGGGGCAGTTTTTCTTTATATGCTTGAACACCCGTTTTTGCCTCCTTTAAAAGCATTTTTGCTTTTTGGTAGAACCCATTTGTGACAGTATGCGGTATTATACCTTTTTTTCTGCGGTCGTGTCAAGAAAAGGATCGCTGTATTCATTATTTTGTAACCGTTTGCCTATAATGGCATACGAAATGGCGGGCGTGCATAGGATGGCGGTGAAAAAACAGGGGGGATGAAGATGGATTTCACGCTCACAAGAAAGGCCATCGAGGCCGAAAAGCGATATGAATCGGAAAAGGTGCAGACGCATCTGCGCGCCGAGGCGATGGTTCTGGGCGCGGGACGCGAAAATGTGGACGTGCTGCTTTCGGACTGCCGCGTTCGGATTACCTCCGTTCAGGTGCAGTCCGACCGCGTGATTGCGGAGGGCGAGGCGGTGTGTCAGGCGGCGTACAAGGTCGGCTCGGAGACAGGCGCGCGCGCGGCGAACGCCACCGCGCCCGTATCCTGCGTGTTTGATATAAAGGGCGCTATGAGCGGCATGAGGGCGAATGTAATTGCGGAGGCGGACGAAGTTACCGCCAGATACGAAAACGGGCACATGGTGTTTGACGTGTATGTTTCATTGACGGCGCACGTCGCCTCCCTGGTTCCCGTAAACGTGATTATCGGAAGCGAAAACGCAGACGAAATTGAGACGGCGTATGAGGAGATCAAAAGCGTGAAGCTCGCCGCCGAAAACAGCGGAATGCACGTGCTTTCTCAGACTGTAAATCTGCCCGCGGCGCTTGACGCCAGATACGCGCTTATGGAATGGGCGACAATCACGCAGCTGGACCATCAGAAGGAGGTCGGCGGCGTTCGCGTAAACGGGAATGTGCTTGTGGAAACCTTGATTTCGACAGGGCTTAATGAAAAGCCGGTTCAGCTGGTCAGATATCGCCTTCCGATCGACCGGTTTATGGAGATGCCCGAGTGGCTGACGGATAACGTTCAATTGGACGCGAGCGTTTCAAGCGTCAAAACCAATGTTAATCAGGCCGTCATGGGCGAGGACGCGACGCTTCTTATGGAGGCGGAAATCGACATCCGCGTATCGGCTACGGGCGAGGACAGCGCGCGGGCGCTGGTGGACGCGTTTTCTACGGGAGATATCAGGATTGTTCCTATAAAAAAGACGATTGATGTGTGCAAAAGCGTTTCCCGAATCACCATGACGGAGCCCTTCCGCGCTTCGGTGCTTTTAAAGGACGCATCGGAAAGCGTCGGCGAAGTTCTTGCGGTCAAAACGCGCGCGGTGGTGGGCGATGTGACGAGCGAGGGCGGCCGAACGACGATCAGCGGCGTCGTCAACACGCAGGTCGTTTATGTTTCGGGAAACGGGGAAAGCCTGAAAAGCGAAAATCAGGATCTGCCGTTTGAAATCGAGGCGGCGTGCGCGCTTGATCCGAATGACAACGTGAAGGTTTCGGCTGTATCGCCTGAGGGAAACGCGCTCATGTCGGACAGAATCGAGGTCAAGTGCATGCTGTCCTTAACATGCGACAAGCGCACGGACGGAGAAGCGACGATCGTGGAGGAGCTTTCCGAAGAGGGCGAAAATCCCAGAAGGAAGGGCGTGATGATTGTATGGCCGAATGATTTCGATACGGCGTGGGCGATTGCAAAACGGTATCTTACAACCGTACAAAACGTCGAAAATGCAATGAGCGTCGCGTCTTCAAATCAAAATCCGCTGGTGATTCGCTTATAAATAGGGGCATTTTGCCCGATTTTGAATAATTATGAAATAAAAAAATCATTTACATCTGCCTCCCAAGACGGTATAATCAGACTATACCGTCTATAGGGGGCGTTTTTATGCGCATTGTTATCAAAATCGGCACTTCGTCCATCGCGCACGCGACGGGGCGGTTGAATATCAGAAGAATGGAAAATCTCTGCAAGGTCATATCCGACCTTAAAAATGCCGGGCATGAAATTATACTCGTGTCCTCTGGCGCAATCGGCATGGGCGTTGGAAAGCTGTCCCTTCCGAAAAGACCCGCCGACATGCCCACCAAGCAGGCGGCGGCCGCCGTTGGACAGTGCGAGCTTATGTATACGTATGACCGCCTGTTTACCCAATACAATCATACGGTTGCGCAGGTTTTGATTACGGGTGAGGACGTGCTGTCGCCTGTCAGGTGCGCGCATTTTGAAAACACAATGGAGCGCCTGCTGGAGCTGGGCGCAATACCGATTCTCAATGAGAACGATACCGTCGCGACGGATGAAATCATCATGATCGGCGAAAACGATTCTTTGTCTGCCATTGTCGCCGTTGCGATTCAAGCGGATCTGCTTGTGCTTTTAAGCGACATCGACGGCTTGTTTGATTCCGATCCCCGCGAAAATCCAAACGCAGTTCTCATCTCTGAAGTGACGGAGATGACGGATGAAATTTATGCGCTTGCCGGAGGAAAGGGAAGCGAGCTTGGAACCGGCGGCATGGCGACCAAGCTGAAGGCCGCGAAGATGGCGATGGATGCGGGCGTGGATATGGTGATTGCCAACAGCGAAAAGCCGGATATTCTTTACGACATTGCCGAAGGAAAAAGGGTCGGCACGCGCTTTGTCGGAAAAAGGGAGATGTGACGCTATGACGACGATGGAAATTTTGAAAAACGCAAAGAAGGCTTCGCTTGACGCGGCGCTTCTTTCCGAGAACGCGAAAAACGAAATTCTTCAGAAAATCGCATCGCAGATTTTGGCGGACGAAAAGGAAATCCTCTCTGAAAACGCAAAGGATATCGAAAAAGCTGCAAAAACCGTCGGAAGCGTCATGATCGACAGGCTTACGCTAACAAGCGGGCGGCTTTCCCAAATGGCTGAAAGCGTGCGCGAGGTATGCGCCCTGCCCGATCCTGTCGGGCGCGTTTTGTCCGAAACCGTTCGCCCGAACGGGCTGAAAATTCAGAAAATCTCCGTTCCCATGGGCGTGATTGCGATCATTTTTGAATCCAGACCCAATGTCGCGCTGGATGCGGCGGCGCTTTGTCTAAAAAGCGGAAACGCCTGCGTGCTTCGCGGCGGAAAGGAAGCGTATTTATCCGTGGGCGCGATTGTAAAATCCATCCGCCGCGCGCTTTCCTCCTTGGGGCTTAATGAAAATATGATTTCGCAGCTTGAGGATACGACGCGCGAGGGCGCAAACGAGCTGATGCGCGCCAGAGGATATGTGGATCTTCTGATTCCGCGCGGCGGCGCGGGACTGATCCGCGCATGCGTTGAGAACGCGACGGTTCCCGTGATTGAAACGGGAACGGGCATCTGCCACATTTATGTGGACAAGGAAGCGGATCTTGACAAGGCGGTGAGGATCGCGGTAAACGCCAAGACCAGCCGCCCGAGCGTGTGCAACGCCATGGAAAGCCTGATTGTGCATAAGGACGTCGCCGAAGCCTTTCTTCCGATGCTTTATCAGGAGCTGGTCGTAAAGCGCGAGGGCAACAATCCCGTGGAGCTTCGGCTGGATGAACGCGCGCGGGCGATTATTCCCGGAACGAAGGCGTCGGACAAGGATTTTGACACGGAATTTTTGAACTATATCCTTGCCGTGTCGGTGGCGGACGACGTAAAGGATGCGCTTGGGCATATTCGCCTTCATTCGACCGGGCACTCCGAGGCCATCATTACGGAAAATAAGGAAACGGCGCGCTCGTTTGTAAACGGCGTCGGCAGCGCGGCTGTGTATGTAAACGCCTCCACCCGCTTTACAGACGGCGGCGAGTTCGGCCTTGGATGCGAAATGGGTATTTCCACGCAGAAGCTGCACGCGCGGGGACCGATGGGCTTGAATGAAATGACCTCCTATCAGTACAGAATCTACGGAGACGGCCAGATCAGATAATTTTTTAGGCGTGTAGAAATCATGCCGCCTTCCCTGATACGCTAAAATTGCCAAACGGCAATAGCGGATGAGGGGAGGTTTTTTTGTGGAAATTTCGGCTGTTCTTCAATCGATTGCGATTGTGATTTCCGCGTGGGGCGCGTTTTCGGCTTACCGCGCGCGGGATAATGAACGCGCCGCGGCGCTTTCGGAAATACGAAGCGACGTCAAGCATATTATGAAGAGGCTGGACAAAATCGAGGACGGAAGGATACGCAAAATCGAACGAACAAAAAGAGAGGAGAGCGCATAAAACATGCAGAGCAGATGGAAAAGCTGGACGCTTTGGACAAGTCTTGCCGCGCTTGCGGCGTTTTGTCTTAAGCAGTTTGCGGGCATCGATATGGACGAAACCATCAATTCGTTTCTGGACGTGCTTTTGCCCGTTCTGGTTGCTTTCGGCGTTGTGAACAACCCCACAAATGCGGACAAGCTGTAAATAAATCCGATTGAATTCCTCCCTGGCAAGTGGTATACTTACTTTATAAAAGCCATTTGTCAGCGGGAGGAATTTTTATGGATTTTTCAAATCTGAAGGCCTTTTTGGACGAGATTGTCGAGGATAAAATTCCCGGCGCGGACCTTGCGGTTTACATGCGTCACAAGCCGGTTTTCCGCCATTTTTCCGGCTTCAGCGACAGAGAAAAGGGAATCAGAATCAAAGGCGACGAAACCTATTTCGGCTATTCGGTCACGAAAATATTGACTTGCGTGTGCGCGCTGACGCTGTTTGAAAAGGGCGCGTTTCTTATGACGGATCCGATTAAGGAGTATCTTCCGGAGTTTTCGGATATGACGGTTGCCGAAATTGATCCTGCGGGCAAGATCAAATTTAGACCCGCGAAAAGGGATATCACATTCCGCGACCTTTTCACCATGACGGCGGGCCTTGACTACAATCTGAATACAAAGGAAATTCAGGATGCTGTTCAGAGGACAAACGGCGAGGCTCCGACGCGGGAAATCATGAAGGCGATCGCGAAGGCTCCGCTTTCCTTCGATCCGGGCGAGAGATGGCAGTACAGCCTGTGCCACGACGTACTGGGCGGCCTGATTGAGGTGATCAGCGGCATGCGCTTTGAAACGTATATGAAAAAAACGCTGTTTGAGCCCCTCGAAATGAAATCGAGCGCCATGCATCTGACGGATGCTATCAAAAGCCGCCTTGCCATGCAATATCTAAATGAGGACGGCAAAGGCATTCGTCCCATCGGCGCGGAGAATTTCTATGTGCTCGGCCCCGCCTACGACAGCGGCGGCGCAGGGCTGATAACGAGCGTAGACGATTATATTCGCTTCGCCGATATGCTCGCCATGGGCGGCGTGGGCGCGACCGGCGAAAGAATCCTTTCAAAGGCTGCGATTGATCTTATGCGGCTTAACCATTTGAATGATGTCCAGATGAAGGACATCAACTGGATCCAAATGGCGGGCTACGGCTATGGACTGGGCGTTCGCACAATGACGGACAAAACGCGCGGCTCGCTTTCGCCCGTTGGCGAATTCGGCTGGGGCGGCGCGGCGGGCGCATATGTGCTGATTGATCCCGAAAGGGAAATGAGCGTGTACTTTGCTGAGCACATGCGAAACAGCTTAGAGCCCTTCGTACATCCCCGCATCCGAAACATTCTCTACGCCTGTCTTGAAGCGTAAAAACCAAATAAAATGATCATACGTGAAAATAGCCATACGTGAATACACACGTATGGTTATTTTATTTGGCTTATGGAAATAGTTGATCTATTTAGAATGATTGTCAAATAATGGATAAAGCGCAGTACAAATGCGAGAAAAATCGGGAAAAGAAAAAATATTTTCGAAAAGCGGTATATATAAATAGTGCCGCTCATATGTATGTACTGAAAGGAGTGATGAGTAAAAATGCTTATCAAAGTAACGGATATTCCCGGGAGGAACGAGCTTAAGAAAAAGGCGGGGCGCAGCTTAATGGTAGAGGAGTTTCTGAACTCCGGCTATCAGTTTGCCGAGGTCACGCTTGAGGGAACGGACACGCCCCGGCGCGCGTACAACGGTCTTATGATGGCGATTCGCCGTCAATATCAAGAGAAGTGCGCGGTGATCTGGCGGCACGGCAGAATATTTCTGATGCGCCTGGAGGAAAATGCGTATGACGGCGAATAGGCGTCTGGATGCGCGAAAAAGGATGAGCGGACTGCTTGTTTCGGAGGAAATCCAAAAGCGCATTGCGCGTCTGCCTGTCAAGCGCGCGGAATTTGCCGAGGACCTGCTTTCGGGCGTTGCGGCTTCGGAGAAAAACGCAGGATTGAACGAATCGGAGGTCTTTGCCCTTTTTGAGCTTGCAGCGAAAATGAACATCCGCCTGAACGAGGAAGAGGGAAACGCGTATCTTGCCGAGATGAACGGTCATCCGGCGGTGACGATGGATTTTGCGAATCTGCACAAGCTGTACAGGCTGATTCACAAGGGGGAGCAGTCGGCATAAAGGCGGTTTTTGTTTGTTTTTTGCATGAATTTTTTGGTAACGCGCTTAGGGTTACTTGATGGTTTCATGGATTTGTGGTATGATTCCATAAGATTGATCTAAAAGGAGCTTATCAAAATGAAAACGATGAAAATGATTCTGGCTATGCTGCTTTCCGTTTGCATGCTTTTCTCCTGCGCAGTTTCCGAAGAGGCCGAAACGGCTGAAAATCCGAATCCCGTCATCGCGCGTCTTCGCGAGCACGAGGTCTATTATCAGGACGTCGTCTCCTATGCCCAGCAGATGTATTCCGAGGGCCTGATCGCATCCGAAACGGATTACGCTTCGGCGCTCGACTATCTTTTGATTTACAACGCGCTGCCCAAGGTTATGGTGAATGATCTTGGCATCGAAAACCTTCTGAGCCAGGAAAAAATCGAAGAGCTGTATCAGCAGGCGGAGGAAATCTATAACTCTGAAATCGAAAGCTATATCGCCTATTACTACGGAAGCGATTTAAGCGAAGAAGATTATCAGGCGGTTTACGAAATGGTCGCAGGCGCGTATGCCGAGGCGGGTTATCCGCTTGAAACGTACAAAGAGGATTTCGTCGTCGGCGAAGCCTTTGCCGCGCATTTTAACACCTTCACCTTCGACATCTCGGAGGATACGCTTCTTTCGACCTTTAATGAATTTGTCGAAAGCGACAGGGCGATGTTCGAAGGCAATGTCATGATGTATGAATACGCCGTCAACTACTACAATTACGTTTCCTACTACATGCCCGAGGGCTATCGCGGCATCACCCACATCCTGATTGACGCGGACGCCGACGCGCTTAGCGCTTATGCCGCCGCCTGCGAGGGAACCGACGCGGAGGCGATTGAAGCCGCCAAGGCTGCCGTAATCGAAAGCTGTCAGGAAAAGCTCGATGAAATCTACGGAAAAATCGAAAACGGCGAAAGCTTTGATTCTCTCATCGCCGAATATAACACCGATCCCGGCATGTCCGGCGATAATCTCAAAAACGGCTATGCCGTTCACAAGGACACCGTCGTATTTATGCAGGAATTCACCGACGGCGCATTCTCCGAAAAGATGCAGGCGGTCGGCGATGTGTCCGATCCCGTCGTCACCAGCTATGGCGTACACATCCTTTATTATTTGAGAGACATCCCCGGCGGCGTGGTTGAGTATACGGACGAGATCAAGGCCGCGGTCTATGATTACTGCAAAGCGACCGAGCAGGACGCGCTTTTAAGACAGTGGCTGAATGACTATGGCGTTGAATACACGGCTGAGTATGCCGAAGTGATGGGCTGAAAAGCGCAATCGGAAGGGCTTCCGAAAGGAGGCCCTTCGTTTATGATACGAGTAACACCGAAAAGGAAGAAAACCGGATGAAAGACAACGTAGCTCCCATCAAGCGCGTAATGGCGATTAACGATATTTCCTGCTTTGGAAAATGCTCGCTCACCGTGACGCTTCCCATTCTTTCCCGTTTCGGCATTGAGGCGGTTCCGCTTCCCACGGCGCTTCTTTCCACGCACACAGGCGATTTTTCAAAGCCCACGCGTTTGGATTTGACGGAGGAAATTAAGAAAATCGTCGCGCATTGGGAAAGCTTTCAGCTGAAATTTGACTCAGTATACACAGGGTATATGCTTGAAAACCAGCTTAATGTCGCGGAAGAAATTGTGAAAACTCAGTCGAAGCGCGGCGCGATGATTCTGGTTGATCCCGTCATGGGCGATAACGGAAAAATGTATTCCGGCTTCGGAAGCGATTTTCCAAGAAAGATGCGCGCGCTGTGCGAAAATGCCTGCGTGTCAACGCCCAATCTCACAGAGGCGATGCTGATGACGGATATGGAGTATAAAAGCGTCCTTACCCGCTCTGAAAGCGACAGGCTGTATAAGCGGCTTTCAGACATCGGCGCAAAGCACATCGTCGTTACCGGCGTTCATCCGAGTGAAAACGAAGTGGGCGACGTTGTAATCGACGAAAACGGTTTGGTTCTTTACGAAAAATATCTGCCCGCGACCCATCGCCGCCTGCACGGCTGCGGAGACGTGTTTGCAAGCGTTCTGTGCGCAAAGCTTGTAAAGGGTGAAGATATCCTGTCCGCCGTGGAATATGCGCAGGATTTTACGGGCAAAGCGATTGAAATTACAAATATGGACGCGCAAAACCATTGGTACGGGTTGAAATTTGAAAGCCTGATGGATGAAATCTGATTATGCTTTTCCGGCGGGAGTTTGCTCTCGCCGCTTTGCATTTTGGACGGATCGAAAACATTCTCCCTTGCGCGTTTGGAAAAATCAATGTATAATATTTTTGATTGAAAATCGATTGCATGGGGGATGGAAGCATGAAATTCAGATTGGGTCATTGGCTGCTCAAGCCGGAAATGGAAGCGACGTATGCCGTAGAAGCGTTCCGCATCAAAAGAGAAGCGGATGCTGTTAACATTCTCGCGCCTTCATCGCAGGTGTTTAATCGCGGCTGCACGCTGACTGCGGCTCTCAATGTTCGCCTTTCCTCGCCTATGCCGGGCGTTATCCGCGTGGATGCGGTTCATTTTAAGGGACAGACCAAAAATGCGCCCGAATTTGAAATCGAAACGCAGGAAACGAATGTCCAAATCACGGAAACGGAAGACGCGCTTTTCTTTACCTCCGGAAACCTCACCTGCCGCGTGGACAGAACGGGCGGGCATTGGGGATTGGAGTTTTTGTCGGATGGTCAGCGCCTGACGGGTACGACGGATCGCTCCCTTGCATGGATGCGCGACAGAAATACGGGCCGCGCCTACATGACCGAGCAATTATGCCTGGACGTCGGCGAATGCATCTACGGCCTTGGCGAACGCTTCGGCCCGTTTGTCAAAAACGGACAGGTGGTCGAGATGTGGCAGGGCGACGGCGGAAGCTGCTCCGAGCTTGCGTATAAAAATGTGCCCTTATATCTTTCAAACAAGGGCTACGGCGTGTTTGTGAACAACCCCGGCGACGTGGCGTTTGAAATCGCGTCGGAGGACGTTGAAAAGGTTGAAATCGCGGTAGAGGACGAAAAAATCAGCTACTTTGTGATCGCAGGCCCGACGCCCAAGGATGTTCTTACTCGTTATACCCAAATGCTGGGCCGTCCCGCGCTTCCGCCCGCATGGTCGTTCGGATTGTGGCTGAGCACCTCCTTTACCACCAATTACGATGAAAACACGGTAACAAGCTTTATTTCCGGCATGGCGGACAGAAGGATTCCTTTGTCCGTGTTCCACTTCGACTGCTTCTGGATGAAGGGCTTTGAGTGGGTCAATTTCACATGGGACGATGAAACCTTCCCCGATCCCAAGGGCATGCTGGAAAGGTATAAATCGCGCGGCCTTCACATCTGCGCGTGGATCAACCCCTACGTCGCCCAGAATTCCTGCCTGTTCGACGAGGCGATGGAAAAGGGATTCCTGATTAAAAAGACTAACGGCGACGTATGGCAGACCGACCTTTGGCAGGCGGGCATGGGCATTGTCGATTTCACAAATCCCGGCGCATGGAAATGGTATCAGGATAAGCTCAGGGGTCTGCTTTCCGACGGCGTCGACTGCATCAAGACCGATTTCGGAGAGCGCATTCCGGTTAAGGATATAAAGTATTTCGACGGAAGCGATCCCGTTCGCATGCACAACTACTATTCCTATCTTTATAATAAATGCGTCTTTGAGCTTCTGGAGGAAGTCAGGGGCAAGGGCGAAGCCATTGTATTCGCCCGCTCGGGCACGGCCGGAAGCCAGAAATTCCCCTGCCATTGGGGCGGCGACAACTCAGCGACCTATGTCTCCATGGCTGAAACGCTCAGAGCGGGACTCTCCCTGTCGTCCTCCGGCTTCGGCTTCTGGAGCCACGACATCTCCGGCTTCGAATCCACCGCGCCCGCGCATGTCTATAAACGCTGGTGCCAGTTTGGCCTTCTGTCCAGCCAGAGCCGCCTGCACGGCAGCAACTCCTATCGCGTGCCGTGGCTGTTTGACGAGGAAGCGTGCGACGTTCTCAGAAAATTCGTAAACCTCAAATGCACGCTCATGCCGTATCTTTATCAAAAGGCGGTTGAGGCGCACAAAACCGGCGTTCCCATGATGCGTCCGATGTTTATGGAATTCCCGGATGATCCCGCGTGCGATATGCTGGACAGGCAGTATATGCTGGGCGACAGCATTCTGGTTGCGCCGATTTTCCGCGAGGACGGATCTGTTCAGTATTACCTGCCCGACGGCAGGTGGACGCATCTCATCGACGGACGCGTGGTCGAAGGCGGCCGCTGGATGAAGGAAACCTACGACTTCATGTCTCTGCCCGTATGGGTGAGGGAAAACACCGCGCTTCCCATCGGAAATCGGGACGATAAGCCCGATTACGACTATGCAGATAACGTGACGATCAGGCTTTATCATATTAAGGAAGGCGCGGACATACATGTAGCCATCCCCGATACAAAGGGAAACACCGCTCTTACCGTGCGCGTTCAGAAAAAGATGGGCGAAATCAAGGTCACGGGCGATAAGGGCGAAGTCAACTATATCATTTCGGCGGAATAAACGCTGTAATGAGTGATTTTACCCAAGGGAGCCTTTGGATAGCGTGCGGGACGATGTGGGCGTCGTCCCTTACGGAAAAATCCGGCGTAAACTGTAGGGGTCGATGCCCGCATCGACCCGGATACTTGGTTTTTTGAGCTGAACAAGGAAGGGAATAAATTTATTTATGCGAATCGTTGTCGGCATGTCCGGCGGCGTGGATTCCTCGGTTGCCGCATATCTTTTAAAGCGCGAGGGCCACGACGTAATCGGCGTATTTATGAACAACTGGGAAGAGAAGGACGAAAACGGCGTTTGCACGAGCCAGCAGGATTGGGCGGACGTCAGAGACGTTTGCGATACGATTGGAATTCCGTATTATTCCGTCAATTATGCCAAGGAATATATGGATCGCGTGTTTTCGCACTTTTTGTCCGAATACCGCCGAGGCAGAACGCCCAACCCGGACGTTCTGTGCAACCGCGAAATCAAGTTCGCGCCGCTGCTCAATTTTGCGATGTCGCTTGGCGCGGAAAAGCTGGCGACCGGGCACTTTGCGGGCGTTGAAAAAAGAGACGGCCTTTACCGCCTTTTGCGCGCAAAGGATGAAAATAAGGATCAGACGTATTTCCTCTGTATGATTTCGCAGGCGCAGCTTTCAAAAGCCATGTTCCCGGTCACGAATCTGACCAAATTTGAAATCCGCGATCTGGCCCGCGAAGCGGGAATTCCCGTCAGCGAAAAGAAGGACTCAACCGGCGTGTGCTTTATCGGTGAAAGAAATTTCAAAAAATTCCTGTCCGAATACCTGCCCGCCCAGCCCGGCGACATCGTGACGCCGGAGGGCGAAAAGGTGGGCAGACACGACGGGCTTATGTATTACACGCTTGGGCAGAGGCGCGGCCTCGGAATCGGCGGGCGCGGCACCTGCGAAAGGTGGTTTGTGGTTGAAAAGGATCTTGAGCGCAACCGCCTGATTGTAGAGCAGGGCGAATCGAGCGAGCGTTTGTTTACAAAATGCGCGTTTGCCGAAGCGCCCAGCTGGTTAATCGGCGAAGCGCCCGTGCAATTTGGAAAGCCCTTTTCCTGCATGGCGCGTTTCCGCCACCGTCAGCCGCTGACCCCCGTTACAATCACCCTCGAAAAGGACGGCGTGTATATCGAATTTGGCGTTGATCAGCGCGCCGTTACGCCCGGCCAGGCTGTCGCGTTCTATAAAGAGGACGAATGCCTTGGCGGAGCGACGATTAATTGGGCGAAGCGCTGAAACGGCCAGACGTACCCTAAGGCTCTCTCCGGGAGGAAGCCGGCGGCAAAGCCGACTAAGAGAGAAAGCGGGCGACAAAAGAGGCGAAATCCATTCGGCGCCTGTTGACGCCGAAAAGCATCCCCGAAAAACCAGGATTCCCCAAATACGAAACAACCAATCATCGGAGGAAGCGATGCGGCTGATTTTCACGCTCATTGTTACCTGCGCATGCGCCTTGTCCGGCGCAAAATACCAAAGCGACCTGCATATGAATACGCAGGCCGCTTTTTATATGGAAGCTGAGCGGGCGTATCGGGATATCATCGCCTATGATGAAGACGCGCCCGTCACGCGGGAGGAAATTCTGCGCTTATACAGGCGCGACGCGTATTTTGCGCCGGTTAAGCAAATGATTTCAAAGGCGCGGAAAGCCATCGGCGAAAAAAGACGGCTGACGCCCGGAAAATACGCTCAAAAGTGTATCTATGAAGGCAGAATTCTTGAAAACGCGCCGGAAGGCGTGGTTTTCGTCCGAGCCTGTCTTTTGCCGTTTTCCCCGTCGCAGGCAAGGGCCTACGACGAGATGCAGAAAAGCGGCGATTACGAGGCGCTTGACCGCCTGTTTTCGCCGCTTGAGGATTGGGTTTATAAGTGCAGGGGCGCGTATACGCCCGAAAACGGGTTTGACGCATATTTTAAAATGAACGGGGAGGACGGAATCATCCCCTGCGCCGAAGGGTGCGGGTATCTTTCAGAGGAGGCGACGAAAAATGCGCTTCGTCTTACAAAGGAGCGCCCGATAAGCCCTCCCGTCCGGGACGCGCGGGGCGTGATCGTGTTTGAATTTGTCAGCGGTTAAGCCCGTCCATTTGAAGCATTTTTTCAAGGGTTTTGATATCGCTTGTGATGTCCACCGCGTCGCTTTTGAAAAGGATGTCCAGCTGCTTTTCAAACCCCTCGACAAGCTTGTCCAAAATGCCCTCGATGCGCGCGCGGGAGGAAACGATGTTTTCTCCCAGAACCGTTTGCTGCTCTAGATGCGCGTAGTTTTTTAAAAGCTTCACCGTCGTGGGCAGGTAATAGTCCATAAAGGTGTCGATTTCGCGCCTTCTTTCGGGCTTATTTGAAACAATGTCAAAAATCGCGCGGGTGATTTGTTCGATGCGGTCGATCTTTTTAGACACGTTTTCGTCGTCAATCATAACGTTGAGCGCACGGATTTCAAGAAGAATATGCTTGTATTCGGTTTCTTCCTGATATTTTGCCTGTTCCTCGTCCTCCTTCCGCTTGGTCGCCTGTCTTGCGCGGACGATCTCGGGGTTTAATACCAGCATCCTTCTGCCCTCGTCGATGTAGGCGCTTTTGGAAATCCTGCCGCTTTTTTTGAGGGCGGAAATATCGCGGCGCAGTTTTCTTTCAGTTACGCCCATCTCGCTCATGATCTCGTCAAGCGGCGCCTCGTCTCTTAAGCCGATCGAGGATACGTAGCTGTCCAGCTTGTCTTGGGAGGCGTTCATGTATTTTGTGAATAAAACCAGCGCGACGGCAATGGCGGAAACGGGAAGGACGCTTATGAAAAGCGAGGACTTAATCCATGAAAAAATCTCGCCTGCGGAGGTAAATAAAAGTATGACGGCCAAAACATAGATAAGATCCGTCTGCTTTTTGGATAAATTGATCATGCGGCTGACCTTTTTAATCAGCATGAATATACCGAAGAAGCGGAGAAACGGAATGGCCAGAAAAATGGCAATCGTCAGCCAGCTTGCGCCGGGATCTCTGTCGTTTGACATGTTCATTCACATCCTTACATTTGGTACGGTTAATTATAGCACAAAATATTTTCGGTGCAATCGTTTTTTTCAAAAGCTTGACAATAGGCGTGAATTGAACGATAATAGAATAAGGCGGAAATTAGGTGAAATCCTGCCAAAATGCGTTTTGCTATTTACAGATGCTGAAAAAAACGGTATGATGAATATATCGATTGGGATGTAGGGGGATTTATACGTGTACAGCGAAAAAGATTTTGTTCATGCAAGCAAACAAAAGAAAATTCGGTTGGTGTTGTTTTTTGGCATGGCCGCCGCCTTTTTAGCGGTTATGCTTGTGTTTAACAGCCTGCGCAATCAGGTTTTGTCTATTGCTTCGGCAGTTGTTGGATTCATTGTCTCGTATTTCCTCTGGTCTTTCAAGGTGAGCCCGTGGGTCAAGTACGACAGGCTTCTTAGGGAAATCAGAACCGGCAAGACGCGGGAAACCGCGTGCGAGATTATGTACTTCACCGATGAAACCCGAATGATGGAAGGCGTTGAAGTGCATGAGCTCATTGTCAGAGTCGGAAAAGAAGAAGAGGACGAGCGCCTTTACTACTGGGACGCGGACAAGGAAAAGCCCGACGTCAAAGAGGGCGACAAGGTATCTATCGTATCCTATGGAAATTATGTTGTGGAGCTGAAAAACGCATAATGCGAAAACCGGCTTCCACGAAACGGAGGCGGGCATAATGGCCGGACATGTTCTGGTTTGCGTTACGGGACAGAAAACCTGCGAGGCGCTGATTGTTGAGGGCGCGCGCATTGCAAAGGAAAATGACTCCGAGCTTTCGGTACTGCATGTGGTAAAGCCCGGCGCGTCGCTTCTTGGAAACGCCACGGAGGGCGAGGCGCTGGAATACCTTTATAAAATCGCCACCGAGTACGACGCCGATATGGCGATGATCCGATCGGACAATGTAGAAGGAACGATCGCCAAGCAGGCGCGAAAGCTGGGCGCGGAGTATCTGGTGATCGGCAAATCCAACGGCTCCAAGGAAAAAAGCTTTCAGGCGAAAATTGAAATGCTGCTTCCCGATATCGAAATCAAAATGGTGTATCCGTAGGTTTCCAAGGATTTCCGCCTCTGACAGGGGCGGAAATTGTGCGTTTATTTGAACTTGTTTGCATGTTTCGCCGTCCAAAATACAACCCTTTACGAAAGGAAGATGTACATGAGAAAAATTCTTTCTCTGCTTCTCGCCATGATTACGGCGTTTTCGTTCGTCGGCGCGTTTTCGGAAACCACAGCTCCGAGCCGGGGCGGCGTTACGATATACGACATACCGATTGACGAGGACGATTTTTCAACCGCAAGCGTAAACGGAGAAGCGCTTGAAGAAGGTCAGGCGCAGGTTCAGGAGGGCGTCAGCGAGGAAACCTTCGAAGAAATTCTTGAACAGGAAAATGAGGACGATTTGATCGTGTACGATCCTGTCGAGGAATACCTTTACGACCCGGACGAAATTACCGAAGCGCTCGATATGCTGGACGGTATGCGAAACATACTGCTTCTGGGCGTGGACAGCCGCACGGGCAAGATTGAAGGCCGCACCGACACGATGATTCTTCTGACCGTGGATATCGAAGGCAAGGTCATCAAGCTCACGTCGTTTCTGCGCGATCTGTACGTAGAAATTCCGGGCAGAAAGAACAACCGCATGAATTCGGCCTATGTTTTCGGCGGGTTCGAGCTTCTGCAAAAGACTTTTGAGAAGAATTTCGGCGTTAAGCCCGATGCGTATGTCGCCGTCAATTTAAGCGGCCTTGCGCAGATTATCGACGCGTTGGGCGGCGTGTATGTGGATGTTGACCCGAAAAAGATTGACCGAGTCAACGCCGTTATTTATTGGTACAATAAGCAGGTGCTGAATCTGACAAATCTCAAGCACGGCTACCTCACCAAAGGCGGCTATCAGAAGCTGACCGGCAAGCAGGCAGAATCGTGGGCGAGATACCGCTACAGCGAATCGGATTATCAGAGAAGCGCGCGTCAGAGACAGCTGATCTCCATCATCTTTGAAGAGGTCAAGAATATGAGCGTCAAAGACCTTGTGAGCTTCGCCCTCGCCAACGCTAATCTGATTGAAACCAATCTCAGCATTCAGGAAATCATTTCTCTCGCGCCGGCGGTTCTTGCGATGAAGGACGCCGAGATTCAGGAATTCAGAATTCCCATCGACGGCGGCGCTTCCAGTCAGACGATTTCCGGCATGTCTGTGCTCGTGCCTGATCGCAAGAAGAACGTCAACGCGCTTAAGGAATTCCTGCTGGGCGATTAAACAAAAAAGGAGCTCCATGCATGGAGAAAATCCTCTTGATCCTGACGGCGCTTGCCGTTTGTATCCCGATATGTGCATCTTTTGCCGTGTTTCTTTTGTCCAAACGGCCGCGAAAGCCCGTGCAGACGGACGTGATTATCGTGCTTGGCGCAAAAATTCTCCCGGACGGAACGCCGTCCAACACCCTTCAGTATCGTCTGGATGCGGCAAAAAAAGCGTTTGACCAAAACCGCGCTGCAGCGATCATTGCGACGGGCGGGCAAGGGAGAGACGAAAACGAGGCCGAAGCGATCGCCATGAAACGGTATTTGATCCGAAAAGGCGTGCCTCACAGCAGGATTTTTGAGGAAACTGCATCCAAAAATACGATTGAAAACCTCCGAAACGCAAAGCGCATTATGGACGAAAACGGCTTTAAAACCGCCCTCATCGCGACTACCGATTACCACATGGACCGCGCGATGCTGATTGCCAGGCGCCTTTCGATCCCTGCCGGCGCAGTCTGCGCAAGGCCGGGAAGAAGGTTTTCCACTCAAATTCTCGCCTACGCGCGGGAAGCGGCAAGCTGGTGCTTTTTGATCCTTAAAATCTTTACAGGGAAAATTTGAACGCATCCCCCGCCGTCCGATCCATTTGGGCGGCGGGGGATGCTTCTGCTGAAAAACAAAAATCAATATGCGTCTGCCAAAGCGCTTAACAAAACCCAGTTGTCGTCTTTGACGGCCTTTTCCGTAATTTCATCAAGAATGTCCTTCGGCGTGATTTTCGCGTAGCATTCGATGGCGAGATACGCTTCCTCGCGGCTTGCGCCCTCAGCCTCGGCTGCTTTTTGGACAATGATTCCCGCGTTTTCCTCGCTTGCGTAGGTTTGAAGCGCAACGGCGAGCTCCCATGCGTTTTCTTCTGCGACCTTTTCAAACACGCGCCTCTTGCCCTCCTCCGTCAGTCGATGAATGATCTTCATGACGATGGCGGCGCTGTCGGATTGAGCGACGGCGGCGACGGCGGAAACGGCGATTTCGCAAAGATGCGCGTCGTCTTTAATTTCGTGCGCATGGTCCTTGATCCAGCTCCAGTTTCCCTTTTCAAGCGCGTATCGCGCGGCTGCTTCGGCTGCAGGAGCGGCAATTTTGATTTCTTCGGGAGCGGGCGTGAATTTTTCGATTTCCTCCATGGACGGAATGAATTGTTCTGTTTCCTCCATAGCCGGGATGTATTTTTCGGTTTCTTCCATGGAGGGCGGCGTGGGCGCCTGAGGCATATGGGAGATTTCAGGCTCCGCAGGCATTTCGGCTTCCTCCGGTTCGGCGCAAACGTCTTCCGTCTTTTTCGCCTCTTCTTTTTTGGGTGAAAAGATGCTTCTGGCAACGCTTCCGATTTCGTTTACCACGTTTCCGATTTCGCCCATCACGCCCTCAAGCGCGTCCTTTATGGATTCCTTCGCGCTTTCGGGTTCATAATTTTTGTTTGATGCACTGGGCTTTACGCCGGTGATAGCGTATTCCGCCAGCGCGTCCACCATGTGACGCTTCAAAAACGGCGCGAGCCCCTCAAGGGTTTTCCAGTCGATCGCGTCAAGATTTGCCAGAATCAGCGTGTACAGCTGATCTGCTCCGGCAAACGGCGCAAGGCGGCGAAGAATCTGGCTGTCGGCCTTCTGATCGATGCATTTTTCTAAAAGCTTCTGGACCGCCGCACGGTTTAAAAACGGAGCGATCTGAACAATGCTTTCAAGATCGGCGCTTTCCGCGTAACGCATAACGAGCTCGCACAGCTTTTCACGGCTCATAAAGGGCGCCATGCGGCTTAATTTTTCAAAGCTGACAGTGGTATTAGAAGCCTTCGGCGTTTCCTCGGTCTTTTCTTCCTTGGGTTCGGGTTCGTTTTTAGCGGCTTCATCATCCTTTGCTTTAAAGCGACTTTCTATATCGCTTTTCGCCTTTTCGGCAAATTCGGCCGCCTTTGAAAACGTCTTTTCGGCGTGAGCGGACAGGTTTTCGCTGACCTCGATGAAGGTTTTTCTGGCTTCGCCCGCCGCGTTTTTCAGCGCCTGCTTTGCCTCCTCGGGGATGAGACCCGAGAAAAACCCCGGGAAAATCGTTTGCTCGGACGCTTCCTTTTTGGCTTCCTCGTCCGCATCTTCATCGCGAACGACGATTTCCGTGTTTAAAAGCTCCTCCATTGTTACGCCGAAAAGCTGCGTAAGCGCAAGCAGCGTTTGTATGTCGGGAAGCGCCGCGCCCGTTTCCCACTTGGAAACCGCCTGATGAGACACATTGAGCGCCGCCGCCAGCTGAAATTGCGTCATTCCTCTGTGATTTCGAAGCTTTGAAATGTTCGCCGCCACAATTCTGTTGTCGATAGCCATATATATTTCCCTCCGTTTCGGTGGCTTTTTTCTTCGTGCACAGCTTCATGATAGCATATTCTACTGGAAGTTGCAATCAACTGAAGGTAGAATTAAGCTTCAAACGGCTCTACTTTTTTTCGACGATCGTGTAAAATATTAGCACTCTCTGCGTGAGAGTGCTAAATTCGGTTGACATTGCTGGAAAAACGGGCTAAAATATACCTGACATCCATTATCGGGAGGACATGCAACATGGCTCAGAAAGGCAATATTTCCATTCATGCGCAGAACATTATGCCGGTCATCAAAAAATGGCTGTATTCTGACAAAGATATCTTTTTAAGAGAGCTGATTTCCAACGGCTGCGACGCGATTTCAAAGCATAAAGTGCTTTCCATGAAGGGCGAGCAGGAGAAAAGGGAAGCGTACCGCGTAGATGTTCAGATTAACGAAGAAAACGGCACGCTTACCATCACAGACAACGGCGTCGGCATGACTGCTGAAGAAATTGAGAAATACATCTGTCAGGTCGCTTTTTCCGGCGCGGAGGAGTTTTTAAAGCAATATAAGCCCGAGGAGGGCGAATCCAGCGGCATCATCGGTCACTTCGGCCTCGGATTCTACAGCGCGTTTATGGTTTCCAAGAAGGTTGAAATTGATACGCTTTCCTGCATCCCGGGCGCTGAGGCCGTTCATTGGACGAGCGAGGACGGCATGGAGTATGAAATCGAGCCCTCCGATCGCCTCGAGGTTGGCACCAGCATCGTTCTTCATCTGAATGATACGGATAAGGAGTTTTTAAACCTTTGGACGCTGCGTGAAACGCTTGAGAAATACTGCGCGTTTATGCCCACCGAAATCTACGCAAGCGAAGTCAAAAAGCCCGAAACGGATGCGGACGGCAAGGAAAAGGAACCCGCCGCGCCCATCCTCATAAACGATACGCATCCTTTATGGATGAAAAAGCCCAACGAGTGCACCGAGGAAGAGTACAAGGAATTCTATAAAACCGTGTTCCGCGATTTTGACGAGCCGCTTTTCTGGATTCACTTGAACGCCGAATTCCCCTTCAACCTAAAGGGCATTCTGTATTTCCCGAAGCTTAAAAACGAATTTTCTTCCGGCGAGGGCGTTATCAAGCTTTTCAACAATCAGGTATTCGTCGCCGACAATATCAAGGAAGTCATCCCCGAATTCCTCATGCTCTTAAAGGGCGTGATTGATTGCCCCGACCTGCCGCTCAACGTCTCCCGTTCCTTTCTTCAGAACGACGGTCAGGTTAAAAAGATTTCCGACTACATCACGCGCAAGGTTGCCGACCGTCTTGTCAGCGAGTTCAACACCAAAAAGGCCGATTATCAGAATTACTGGAAGGATATCCACCCCTTCGTCAAATACGGCTGCATCCGCGATGAAAAATTCTTTGAGCGCGTAAAGAGCGCTATCATTTACAAGACAACCGCCGGCGAATATCTCACCCACAAGGAATACAAAGACAAGAACTCGGACAGCGACGAAACGGTCATGTATTACACCAGCGACGAAAAGCGTCAGGCGCAGATGATTGAAATGTTCACCTCTCAGGATAAGGACGTTGTCGTCATGGACACACTGATCGACAATAACTTCATGTCCTTCCTGGAGTACGCCGCAAAGGACGACCGCATTCAGTTCCGCCGTGTGGACGCAGGCCTTGACGGCCTTACCGAAAACGCCGAAACCGACAAAGCGCAGGAGGAAAAGCTTCAAAACACCTTCCGCACCGTCATGGATGACAAGGATCTGGAGGTCAAGCTCGTAACGCTCAAATCGGAAGAAATGCCCGCGATGATCACGGTCGAGGAGCAGTCCAGACGCTTTTCCGAAATGAGCCGCGCATGGGGCGGCGGCATGCAGATGCCCGAAAAGCGCACCCTGACCCTCAACAAAAAGCACCCGCTGGTCACGTACCTTTTAAATTCCGACGGCGAAAATGAAAAAACCGCCCTCGTCTGCGAGCAGCTGATGGATCTTGCCGAAATGGCCCGCCAGCCGCTGGTCGCCGAAAGAATGGTCAATTTCTTAAAGCGCAGCACAAAGATACTTTCCCTTGCTGTGGAAGAATAATAAGATCAAATCACAAAACAGGCTGTTTCAGTGTGAGACAGTCTGTTTTTTTGTGCGCATGAGCAGCCGGCGTTTGGGCAGCGCTTTTGCTTCTTAAGGTTTTTTAAGAAAAAACGGGGATAAGATTAAGAAGATCGAGGGGAGAAACTTTATCTTTTTTCTGTATAATGTATGCGTGCTGACGGGAAGGAGGAAACGCATGAAATTCAGGCATGAGATGAAGATTGAGATTTCAAAGGCCGATTTTTTCGAACTTCGCATGCGGCTTGGCGCTGTTATGAAAAGAGACGAAAACGGCGAAAACGGAAAATATGAAATCCGAAGCCTGTATTTTGATACGGCGGACGACCGGGCGCTGATGGAGAAAATCGACGGCGTGAACAAACGTGAGAAATACAGAATCCGGCTCTATAATCGAAATGCGGATTTTATCAAGCTGGAAGTGAAAAGAAAAATTGCGGGGCTTACCAACAAGGAAAGCTGCGTTATCGACCGAAAAAGGGTGCAGGCGATTCTGGACGGAGACACCGCGTGGATGCCTTTACACGAAACAGAGCTGATCCGAAATCTGTACGACAAGATGAAATACGAGAGCTTTTGGCCGAAAACGATCGTCGAATACACGCGCGAAGCGTTTTTGTATGATGCGGGCAATGTGCGCGTGACGCTGGATTACGACATCCGAACGGGCATGCAGGTTAAGGATTTTCTGAAAAGCGATGCGATCACCGTGCCGGTTTGGGATGACCGGATACTGCTTGAGGTGAAATGGGACGAATTTTTGCCGGATATCGTCAGGGACGCTGTGCGGATAGACGGGCGCGGCGCAGGGGCGTTTTCTAAATACGCGCAGGCGAGAATTTACGGATAAATGAAGGAGGATAAGCATTATGAATTTTTCGGACGTGTTCAAAACAGGGTTTCTTCAGAATATTTCAGGCGTGACCATTCCCGAAATGGCGATTGCGCTGCTGCTTGCGCTGGGCGTGGGGCTTTTTATTTTCCTCGTGTACAAAAAGACGTATTCGGGCGTTATGTATTCGACCAGCTTTGGCGTGACGCTGATTGCGCTTACGATGATTTCGACGCTTGTTATTCTGGCTGTGACGAGCAATGTAGTTCTATCGCTGGGCATGGTCGGCGCGCTTTCGATTGTCAGGTTCAGAACCGCCATCAAAGAGCCGCTGGATATCGCCTTTCTTTTCTGGGCGATTGCGGTGGGCATTGTGCTCGCGGCGGGTCTGATTCCGCTGGCGGTCATCGGCAGCTGCTTAATCGGTATTACGCTTATGATTTTTGTCAACCGCAAAAATTATGTCAGGCCTTACATTATGGTGATCCGCGCCGAGGACCATGCGGGCGAAGTGCGTGCGCTTGAGAGCGTTAAGGGCAATGTGAAGCGCATGGTCGTCAAGGGAAAATCCGTTTCCAAGGGCGAAGTGGAAGTGAACCTTGAAGTGCGCTTAAAGAGCGAGAACACCGATTTTGTAAACGCGGTAAGCGATCTTGAGGGTGTGAAAAGCTGCGTGCTTGTGACATACAACGGCGACTATATGGGTTAAGGAGCGCAGAAATATGTCTTCTTCCAAGCGGATGAACCTAATTAGCGTGCTTGCGATCATTGCGTGCCTGATCGCGAGCATGCTTCTTCCGATAAGCGGCGCGGAAACGCCCGTTGTTATGGGCTATGAAGATCGGCTTTTTGACGTGTCGCGCGTTCACACGATTGATATTTCCATGGAAAATTGGGAGACGTTTATCGAAACGTGCGAAAATGAGGAATATACGGCGTGCGATGTGACCGTGGACGGCGAAACAATCAAAAATGTCGCCATCCGCGCCAAGGGGAACACCAGCCTGTCCAACGTTTCTTCCATGAATTCCGACAGATATTCGTTCAAGATCGAATTTGACCACTATGACAGCGCGTTTTCGTATCATGGGCTGGATAAGCTGAGTCTCAATAACGTGATTCAGGACAACACCTTCATGAAGGATTATCTGACGTATCGGATGATGAACGAATTTTCCGTGCCCGCGCCGCTTGCAAGCTTTGCCTATATCACCGTAAACGGCGAGGACTGGGGACTCTATCTTGCGGTAGAGGGCGTTGAGGACGCGTTCCTTCTTCGAAATTACGGCAAAAGCCACGGCGAGCTCTACAAGCCCGACAGCATGGACATGGGCGGCGGCCGCGGAAACGGCAAAGGTTTTGATATGAGCGCCTTTGAGGATATGATCGGCGCGGAACAGACTGCGCCCGAAGGCGGACCTCCGTCCGGCTTTACGCGCCGCATGCCAAATGATGCATTGGGCGGCATGCCGGGCGCGATTTCCTCAGAAAACCAGAGGGGCGGATTCGGCGGCAGAGGCTCAGACGATGTAAAGCTCGTGTACACGGACGATGAATTCGACAGCTATTCCAATATATTCGAAAACGCAAAAACCGATATAACCGACGCGGACAAGCGAAGACTGATTGACGCTATCAAGCGCATGAACGAGGGGGATACGGCGGCGGTCGATGCGGAGGAGGTAATCCGCTATTTCGTCGTGCACAATTTTGTCGTAAACGATGACAGCTATACCGGCACGATGATTCACAACTATTACCTCTATGAGGAGAGAGGCGTGCTTTCGATGATTCCGTGGGACTATAATCTTGCTTACGGAACATTTCAGGGAGGAAACGCATCAGCGAGCGTCAACCGCGACATCATGAATCCCGTTACCGGTGGTATGAACGACAGACCTATGGTTGCATGGATCTTTGAAAACGAAGCATATACGGAGAAATACCGCGCGTATTTTGCGGAATTTCTGAACAGCGTGGACGCCGTAAAAATCATCGAAGATGCGCAGGCACTCATTGCGCCGTATGTAGAAAAAGATCCCACCAAGTTCTGCACCTATGAGGAATTCGGGGCAGGCGTGAGCGCGCTTAAAACGTTTGTGGAATTACGAAGCCAGAGCGTTTTAAACCAGCTTATCGGTACGAATGAAACCGTGAACACAAATGGTTTTAACGCTTCCGAAATGGGTACGATGGGCAGCAGGGGAGGCGGACAAAACCGGCAGACGCCTGATATGCCAAACGGCGGTATGATGGGCAACATGTGGATTCCGGAAATGCCGGATGCCGGTATGTCTTTGGGCGATGTGCAGTTTCCGACGTTTCCTGCCGGTGATATGCAGATGCCAGAAATACCCGCAGGTCAAATGGGCGCGATGCCGCCGGACGGATTTGCGCCGCCCGGAATGTCCGGCGCTGAAATACCCAATGAGGCTACCGCGCCGGATGATAGCGGCGTGCAAAACGATCAGCAGGAAGTGGCATTGGACGCCGATTCGGTGAAATCTTCCGGTACAAACGCAAATGAGACGCGGTCGAATCGAACCAATCGCACAAATCCGACCGGCGGAACCGCTGCTTCCAACGCGCCCGGTGCAAATACAGGCGTAAAAACCGATGCATCCGGCGAAGTTCTTTTGATTGCAAGCATATGCGTGCTTCTGGTCTCCATCGCAATTGCACTTTTCATAAAACACTAAAAAGCACAGAAACAGCCTGCGCACCATTCCTGAATATCCGAGAGGGATTGCATGGAACGGTGTGCAGGCTGTTTTCTGTGTTTCGGTCTGAAGCAGACGCTTTTGAAAAACAACCGTATTTCAAAGGGACGGTTCCTATGATATATAGTAAAATATTGTTGGCAGGTGGAGTATATCAAAGGAACCATCCTCTTGACTTTGAACGTTTCGTTCCCTCCGTAGGGGTCGATGCCCACATCGACCCGGCTTCCTGATGGTAAAAAGCGTCCCGAAAGGATCATGCCTTCGGGACGCTAATTTTATATATCAAAGGGACGGTTCCTATGATATATAGTAAAATATTGTTGGCAGGCGGAGTATATCAAAGGAACCGTCCTCTTGACTTTGAACGTTTCGTTCCCTTCGTAGGGGTCGATGCCCACATCGACCCGGCTTCCTGATAGTAAAACGGGGCTGTTGCAGAAGCAAAAGAATCTGCAGCAGCCTCATTTTGCATATCACAAGCGAGCAGAAATACAGCCAATTTTCGTTGAGCAGGAGAGAAATCTGTCTACAGGCAGAAAAAAGCAGACATAGAACAAAGCC
>JAFWZN010000036.1 GCA_017522345.1 Clostridia bacterium
CGGCAGGGCGCGGCTGTTCCAAGCGGTGTCTTTTCCGGGCGAATTGTGAAGGTCGCTTGGAAAAATGCAATATGTTGTGTCTAGAAATTGCAAATCCACTATATATTGATGCTTGCGGCCTTTTGGTACATTTTGAAAGGTTGCAAAATAGTTGCAAGGGAAAGGTACCAAAGACACGTCTTTGTGCAAATTGCATAAGAAAAAACCGGAAATCCTAAGATTTCCGGCCGTTTTTTGGTCGAGGTGACAGGATTTGAACCTGCGACCTTTTGGTCCCGAACCAAACGCGCTACCAAACTGCGCTACACCTCGTTGAGTTTTCAGCCAATGAGGGGACTCGAACCCCTGACCTGCGGTTTACGAAACCGCTGCTCTACCGACTGAGCTACATTGGCATCGCTCACGAGTATAGATTATAACACGAATGGAAGGTTTTTGTCTATAGCATTTGAAAAATTAACAGTTGAATCGTTTTTCTCAAAACCACGCAAATTGCCTTTACACCATAAAACCCGTTTGATATAATAAATCCAATCCATTATTGAAAGGAATGCTTTTATGAACCTCATTAAGCTTGGCATCATCGGTTCAAATTTTGTCACCGACTGGCTGTGCGAGTCCGTTCAAAAAACAGAAGGAATCGCGCTTCACGCTATGTATTCGCGAAGTGAATCTCGCGGGCGGGCATTTGCAGATAAATACGAAATCGAATATGTTTTCACGGATTTGGATGCGTTTCTTTCCTCCGACATTGATTCAGTTTATATCGCAAGTCCGAATTTTCTTCACGCTTTTCAGGCGATCAAGGCAATGGAGAAGGGCAAGCATGTATTGGTAGAGAAGCCGGCCGCGCTATCTCAGGCGGAATTTGACATTATGGCGGCATGCGCCCGAAAAAACGGCGTAGCGCTTCTTGAAGCCATGCGACCTGTGCACGACGACGCGCTTCATGTAATTCGTGAGAACCTGCCTTCGATCGGCCCAATTCGACGCGCTGTTTTTGAGTTTTGCCAGTATTCTTCAAGATACGATAAATTCCGCGCGGGCGAGATTTTAAATGCATTTGATCCGTCTCTCGGAAACGCCGCAGTTATGGATATCGGCGTTTACTCGATTGCCGTCTGCGTATCTCTTTTTGGGCCGCCAAAACACATCACAAGCAGATCCGTCAAGCTTTCCAACGGTTTTGAAGGAATGGGCACGGCGCTTTTGGATTACGATACCCATCAGGCGGAGATCGTATATTCCAAGATCGCCGATTCGGTTAATCCGTCCGTAATTACGGGCGAGGACGGGTCGCTCAAAATCGGCAAGCTATCGACGCTTGATTCTCTTGAAAAGTGTATCCGCAAAAAGCCGGGCGAAATTATCTTTTCCGGAAGAGAGACGCCCGGCGCCGGCAATATGATTTACGAGGTCAGAGATTTCGTAAAGATTATTCAAGGGAAAATGAGCGAAGCGGTTTATGAGAACACGACGCGCGATACTCTTTCAATCATTGATGAAATCCGCCGTCAGAACGGAATTGAATTTCCGGTTCAAGCGTTATAATCATTCGCGGATCGAAACGTATGTCTTCTGATTCGTGCTTTTGAATTTTATAAACAGTGTACCGGATTTTTCATCAAAGGCTGATTCCACACCCTTGATTTCGCCCATTTCGTCTCTTACATATACATTCTTCTCTTTTGCGTCAAGCTTCAGTCGCATCATCACATCGATGTTGAGGGCGGCTTTTAAAACGATTTCGCAAACGTTTTCAGCATTTGTCATGCTTTCGATTCTGGCTGTGGTTGCAAGGATCGCCTGCTTATTTTTTAAAGAATCAAGATCATATACGATGGCGACCTCTCCCGGCTGTATCGTCTTTTCACGGATAAACGCAAAATCATCGCTCAGCATATCAATGAATTTTCCGTAAATGGTAACGGGTTCGTTCGATGGGCATTCCTCCATGCAGGCGATGATTCTGTATGGGCCTCTTTTCATAATGAAATGGTTTTTGCACGCGTATTGGGGCACGGTTTCCCGCATGATGGCGCCAAGCCATTCATCGGTTCCTTTTTCCGAAAGCGAAAGAATTGCAGGGGATTGACGGAAAATGACAACCTTTCCTTCCCCCACCTTGTATGTTCCGTTTTCGAAAGGAACATTCAGGATTTCAAAAAGGTGTTCTGCAGGATCGCTAAAATGATATTTATCTTCATTCCACCATGCTGAAATCGCATGATAAGGATCGCTTCCATCGCCTGTATAGACAAGTATTCCGCCCTTTTTCACCCATTCGTGGATTTTTTCATGATCCTTGGGACCTTGCGGCTTCATCCATTCATAGCTTAAAAGGATGCACTTGTATTCGTCAAGATAGGCGTTATATCTTGAAAGATTTTCAAACTGAATGGGCCTAACCGGTATGCCTGCTTTAAGAAGCGGCATCGCCATAGAGAAAAACTGCGGAAAGGGGCCCGAGGTCACATAATCGTTGAAATGCGCTTCGTCATTTTCGATTTTGGAAAACAGTGCTTCTTCCTCTTGGCCTGCATCCATTCCGGCTCGCTTCTTTTGGATAATCGATATGAATTTTTCATTCATTCCCTTTACCCCGCCTTCCGAATGCAGAACGGAATCGGGATATGTTCTTTCGTAAAGACCGCTGTCCGCCATGAAGACGGCAAACCCGGGATCATTTGTTTCAAAGGCTGCGTCATCCGAGTCCATATCGCCGAGCATCTGAAAAATTGCGGATAAGCGATTGGCGTAGGCGCGCGGAATCGGCTTAGCGCCCTCAAGAGTCCTGCCTGCGCGTATTCCGTCCTCGATGATCATTTTTTTCGGATACACGCCTTTGAATACGCGCGTCGGCCATGGAGAAACCTCAAAGCGCTTCACCATCGGATGCATAAGCGACGCCGCGACGGTTTTCAGATAATTCTTTTCAAAATTCTCCCATGTGTATTCGGGATTGTCCTCAATCGGGTCGTGCAGAAACCACATGCGCCTGCCTGTTGCACGGACGAGCTCCTGCATCACGCCGTATTCCAAAAACGCCGTTTCAAAGGTGCGCTCGTTATAGTTTCGCTTATACACGTTTCCCACGCGCGATGTGCCCGTCCACACCTGCGCGATACAGCCGTCAACGGTCGGAATGTCGATCAGCAATCCCTCGGGGCTTAAGATTTTCCACTGCGTATAATTGACGAGCGAATGCGTAGGCACATAAAAGGCGATCTCTTTTTCCTTTGATTTTGCGTACAATTTGACGTCCCGGCTCACATCAGAAACGAGTCTTTTGTATAGATACACTTTAAGCGCGCTTGATTTGTATCTCGCTTCGACCGATGCGTGCGGCGGCTGCCATGTTTCTTTGTAGTATACCTGATATTCGCGTTTGAAAGCCTCGCTGTAGCCGCCGTCGTCCCAAAATTCGGGCTCTTCAAAATGAATGGCTTCTGCGCCCGCGTCGACCGCAGGCTTGAGTTTCTCGGTCAAATAAGCGGAAAACGCCTTGGTTGGGCACATATAGGGGACGTTCACGCCGTGCAGAATCGGATTTCCCCGTCTGTCCGCCTGGCTTTCATCCCAGTGCTCGACGCCGTCCCATTCGCCGCTTAAATAATCCTGATATTCTCCCCATGCGCTTCCCGTCATAAGATGGACGACATAGCCTTTTTCTCTGTACTCTCTGATGCGCTTCGGCATTTCTTCGTCGACGCCGTAAACCATGATAAAGTCATATTGCAGATCCGTCTCGGGCGACCACGGGCTTCTGTCCTGACAGCCGGTCAAAAGTTCGCGCCGGTCTCTGATATACGCCATAAAATCACTTCCTTATGTTTATTTAAGCACATCTCGCATTGCCTGTCAATTTGGTATTGCTATTTTTTCCTCTTAAAGTATCATATAAACATAAATATTCTGGAGGTTTTCAAATGCGCTGTTTTGATTATACGCAATATGTAAATACCAACATCGGAACCGTCGGACATCTTTTGCAGGCAACCAGCCCCAATGTTCAAAGTCCGCACGGCCTTGCCGTTATTGCGCCGATCTTTCGCGCCGGCATGAAGGATCGCTATTTCTCCGATAAGATTTTCGGCTTCTCTGCCGGAAACGCCATTGTTATGCCCACCTGCCTTACGGACGCGCCCGATTACGAAAAGACCGCCTCCGTATTCGATCATGATTTTGAAATTGCCAAGCCCGATCATTACGAAGTCGCGCTGGAGGATTTCGGAATATATGAAAAGCATACCGCTAATGAAAACTACGGAATGTTTGAATTTAACTTTGGAGCAAATGCTTCCCGCGCGGTCGCCATTTACATTTCAAATCCCGATTCCGTAAAGCAGGACGGCGACTTTTTGTATGTGACAAGCGCCAAGCAGTTTGAAATTCCGGTAACCACGGTATTCTATATCGGAAAATGCGGCGTATCCGTTTCCGACTGTCTGATTCCGAACCATTATCAGCCGCAAAACAAGGAAAAGGGAAAGGCCGTCCTTCTTTCCGTCGACAAGGAAACCTTCTCGCTCCCCTTTGCCGTTTCCCCGCTTGGCTCTAAGAGCGCTCTTTTAAGCTATAAAACAAACGTCTCTCAAAAGGCCTACAGCGACATCCTTTCAGAATGCAAAGCCGCGTGGAACGAGCTTCTTTCAAGGGTGCGCGTAACCGGACAGGACGAAAACCGAAAGATTATTTTCTACACAGCCCTGTATCGTGCGTTTTCAAGGATGCACAAAGCCGGCGCAAACGGAGAATACATCGGCTATGACGGAAATGTGCATAAAGAAAAAGGAAGCGCCTACATGGTGGACGACGGTATATGGGACACCTATCGCGGCATGCATCCATTGCAGCTGCTTCTCGATCCCAAGGGACATGCGGATACGCTTGAAAGCTATCTGCGCATGTATAAGGAAAGCGGATGGCTGCCTCGCTTTCCTCATCTCAAAGGCAACGCGCCATGCATGATCGGACATCACACGGTTTCTCTGTTTGCAGAGTCGTACAAAAAAGGCGTTCCGTTCGACCTTGAAACGGCCTATGAAGCGGCCTATAAAAACGCCACAAAGCGCACCATGCTCCCTTGGCGCGACGGCGAGGCGGAGGAACTCACCAAGTGCTACCACGAAAACGGCTTTTTTCCCGCGCTTGAGGAAGACGAAGAGGAAACCTTAGACAAGGTTCATCCTTTTGAAAACCGCCAGTCCGTGGCTGTGACCATCGAGCAGGCTTACGACGATTACTGCGTATCCGTTCTTGCAAAAGCGCTTGGAAAAGACGAGGAGGCGAAGTATTTCCTTGACCGTTCAATGAAGTACCAAAAGCTGTACGATGCATCCATCGGCTTTTTCCATCCTAAAAAGATAAACGGCGAATTTACGAAGGTTTATAATCCCAAATGGTGCGGCGGACAGGGCGGAAGAAAGTATTTTGCCGAGAACAACGCCTATATCTACAATTTTGCCGCCCAGCACGATGTGGAAGGCATGATCGAGCTGCACGGAGGCAAGGATGCGTTTTCCGGGAAGCTTGACAATCTCTATGTCGAGCAATACGACGGCGTTTTGAAAAGCACCTTCCTTATGCAGTATCCCGACGCAACCGGCCTTATGGGACAGTTCTGCATGGGCAACGAGCCTTCCTTCCACATTCCGTATCTGTACAACTATGCAGGCGAAGCCTACAAAACCCAAAGAAAGATTCATGAGCTGATTGATCTTTGGTTTACGAATTCGCCTTTGGGCATCTGCGGCGACGAGGACGGCGGCGCAATGAGCGCATTCCTCGCTTTCAGCGCGATGGGCTTTTATCCCGTCAATCCCGCAAGCGGAAATTACGATATCGGAAGCCCGATTTTCGACAAGATTGAAATTGATATGCCAAACGGCGGCACCTTCACCATTGTTGCTGATGGCGCGGGCGGAAAAGCGAAATACATCCAAAGCGCTGCTTTGGACGGCAGTGAGCTTTCCTCCCCCATTCTTACGCACGATCAGCTGTTAAGCGGAAAGACGCTTTGTCTTGTTATGGGCAATCATCCGAACAAGGCTCTTTGGGCTTAGAAGATTTATTATGAAAACGTCCGCTTAATTTGATTTATCCTCTAAAAAAGGCGCGATCTCCCTCAGGAAATCACGCCTTTTTTCTATTTATCAAGTTCACAAAGGATTTCTTTTCGTATTCTGTCTACCTTGTCGCCGTCAAACGTATAGTCTGAAAAACTTCTGCACGCTTTTAGAATCATTTTCTTTGAAAGATTCGGATCATCTTTCCCAAGAAGGTTCATCAGCTCATAATCCTCCGCGCCGATTCTCTGAAGCATCGCTCTCACCGACCACATGGGTCCTTTCGTTCCCGGATAGACAATGTGCGCGTTTCCCGCGGGATAGGCAATCTCAGGATGATTCGCCTCGGGCTGATAGCAGGTCTTTTCAAACGGCGTTTCGTTATGCACATTGTAGCCCCAATGCAGAAAGCCCTTGCAGTCGTACAGATAGCACATCCACATGGGAAGTAGGCTGGCCGTCAGCGGAAGGTCCATAACCCTGTTCATCATTTTGCCCGCCGGGAATCCGCAGGTGTACAGCCACATTTCTTCGTCAAGATCCTGCAAGGCCCTGTACTCGTCGATGTATTTTTCATAAACCGCCTGCTTGACGTCCCATATATCAAGCGCGCCGTCAAGAAGCGTGCTTTCCACGGGATCGTGAATCGAAACGCCGGGCAGAAAACGCCGGCAGATGGAGGACAAAATGCGGTAGTGATCGCTGTTTGGAAACTGCGGCTCGTCCACAAGCGTCTGCATATACCTGCCCTGCCAATGGTTTTTGTGAATCAGCTTTTGAATTTCCGTAAAGTAAATCTTCAGCTGTCTGTAGCCCTCATGGGACGCAACGGAAACATCCTTATCCCAAAGCAGGTAATGCGTATTTTCATTCCACACGTGAAAACGCGCGACAAAACCGCCCATAATGGTTTGAAATCCGCGATCAAGCGCCGCTTTTCCGACCTTTTCGGCAAGGCTGAAATCAAATGATGCGATCTTTCCGTTTTCATCCCGCACAGGTACGCCGGATGGAATCTGCAGCTGGGTATTTCGCATTTCAAGCTCATTGTCAATATAGTTTATGAGAATTTCGTCAAAAGCTGCATCGCTTCTCTTCACATTATGCTGAAGCTCGATTTCATCAATATTCAGCCAATTTACCATACCGAAGGAAGCGTGACGCAGATCAGGAATGCGGGCTTTATGTACGTTTACACAGACGCTTATTTTCCATTTTTTGCAACCGATTTCAATGGAAAGCGCAAAATGCCTTACGCCTGTTTGAATCATATCCGGCGCTTCAATCTTCACATAAAATGCGATTCTTCCTTTTCGAAGGCGTCCATCGTCAATTTCTCGCATGGCGTCAAACACATAAAACGGCGCTTTTCTTGTAACGAATTCTTTCACAGCCTCATATGGGCCTGTCAATACATCCTTACCGCTGTTTTGATCGACTAAGACGGGTATGAGCTGATATACATTCCCCTTAAGAGAGAATATATTCTCCCATGTAATAATCACATCTTCATTCTCATCAAGCGTTAGATCGGTCAGAATCTGAAATGAAGACATGCCGCCGCGCGCGATTTCAAGCGTTATGGCAGATTGATTTTCTGAAACCTTCATATCCGGGTATATCCACGTACACGGAGAAAACGTCGTTGCACGCATTCCTTTTGCCTCCTCATCTGGTCTCTTACCTTGATTATCGTATCTTTTCCGGCAATTGTCAATTCAGTTTTTCAATTTTCGGCCGCTTAAACTTTCGGTTGTTTCCCTTCAATATTTGTAGTATACTATTTTTACGATAATTCCCTGATTACAGGAGGTATTTTTATGAGAAACTGGTTTAAAGGAAAAAACGGCATGATGATCCATTGGGGACTTTATTCCCTTTTAGCTGGCGAACATAATGGACAAAAAAGCTCCTCATACGCAGAATGGATTCAGTCTCGTCTTCGCATTCCAAACGCCGAATACGCCCGCTTGGCATCCATCTTCAACCCCATTTACTTTTCCGCTGACGAATGGGTGCGCCTGGCGCGCGACGCAGGCCTTGACTATGTTGTCATCACAAGCAAACACCATGACGGCTTCGCGCTTTTTAAAAGCGAGGCTTCCTCCTTTAATACCGTCGACGCTACGCCCTTCGGACGCGATATCATCTTGGAAATGGCAGAAGCCTGCTATAAATACGGTCTTAAGCTCGGTCTTTACTATTCTCAGGATCTCGACTGGCACGAGGAGCACGGCGGCGGCTACCTTTCCAATCACATCGAATGCTCCGGCACCGCATGGAGCAACAACTGGGATTTTCCCGGGATCGAGGGCAAGGATTACAACATTTGCTTTGAAAACAAAATCATGCCGCAGGTGAAGGAAATTCTCACGAAATACGGCGAATTGTGCCTCGTCTGGTTCGATGTGCCGATGACGCTTACCGAAAATCATTCCAAACAGATTTACGACGCCATCAAGCGCTATCAGCCAAACTGCCTCATTAATTCCCGCCTTGGAAACGGGCAGTATGATTACGTATCCTTGGGCGACAACGAAATTCCTTCCGAAATGCCGAAAACGCCCCTTAGCAATGTCGATATGAACGATATCGGCGGGTTCAAGCCCTCTCCCTTCGGCCTTTATGAAACCGCGGCGACGCTCAACGATTCCTGGGGCTACTGCGCGTGGGATCATAACTGGAAATCCCCGGAAACCGTGGCTGCGTACAGAAAGCACTTAAACTCCCTCGGCATCAATTATCTTCTGAACGTCGGCCCCGACGCGCTCGGAAGAATTCCCGCAATTTCGCAGGAAATTCTGTTAAAGGCAGCAAAGCTCTGATTCTTTAAGGAGGACACTTTATATGAATCCTGTTCTTCCAAGGGCGCATTTTGTTCCTGACGGCGAGGCGCACGTCATGCCGGATGGGCGATTATATGTATACGGCTCGTATGACCTTTCGGGAAATATGAGCTATTGCAGCGATGTTCTCCATGTCTTTTCAACCGACAATCTCAAAGACTGGGTTGATCACGGCGTTTCCTTTTCCATAAAGGACATTCCGTGGGCCGGAGACGACAGTATTCTCTATGCGCCCGACTGCATTCACAAGGACGGAAAATATTACCTCTATTTTTGTCTGAGCGACAATACGGAAGGCGTCGCCGTTTCCGATTCGCCCTATGGCCCTTTTAAGGATCCCGAAATCATAGAGCACGCATCGGGCGACGGAATTGATCCCGCTATCTTCTTAGATGACGACCAAACGCCCTATTACTTTTGGGGCCAGTTTTCCCTTCGCGCGGCAGAAATGAACAGGGACATGAAAACGCTCAAGGCGGAAACCATTATTGGTAATCTTCTTGATGAAAAACGCCATGGCTTTCATGAAGGCGCGTCTGTTAGAAAATACAAGGATAACCACATCCTTTTGTACACCTGCATTCTGCGCGGGAAAGCCACCTGCCTTGCCCACGCCACATCCAAGCATCCGCTGGGGCCATATACCTACCGCGGGATTGTAATTGACAATATCGGCGTTGACCCAAGCACTTGGAATAACCACGGAAGCATTGAGCGCTTTAACGGCGATTGGTATGTATTTTATCACCGTTCTTCTCAAAACAGCGTTTTCAATCGCCGCTTGTGTATTGAGCGCATTGATATTGCAGACGACGGCTTTATAAAGGAAGTCGTTCCAACAACCCAAGGAACGGAATCCCCCATCCCTGCGCTTACCGTAATTGACGCATCCTCCGCCTGTCGGCTTGGCGGCTGGGGAACGAACGCGTATATCGCGCCGGACTCCGATCGCATGCAGGAAGAAGTCATCCAAAACGCGTCCGGTAACGGATGGGCGATTTTCCGGTATATCGATTTCTCAGAAGAAATCCATTCTTTTTCGCTTGAATACGCATCTTCCGGCTCCGGCACGGTTGAAATCTGGGCGGACGATCTTAAAATCTCAGAATTGACGCTTACGGAAACAAACGGCATTTATATGATTTCCTCCGAAAGCGCTTATAACATATCAGGCGTTCATACGCTGTATCTTCAGTGGCGTCTGCAAAACGGAATCATGAAAATCAAAGGCCTTCGTTTTAACGGCAGTCTGTGATTCATTGACTGAGATTTCTGCATCAATTCTATTCCAAATCTGCACCTATATTTAATATAAGCATCGCAAATTCTCGCTTGTTTATCCAAACAAAATACAGTACAATGTGCCTGTGTTTTGAAAAAATGTTCGGTTTTTGACGATTTCGGAAGCGAAAGAGGCTCGTGTTCTTCGCTTTTCCCCTCTTTTTTCCGAATGAGGCGCCACTTGTGAAAAGGTTCTTTCAAAAAGAGCTTTTCAAATACATTTACGGCCATGGATAAAACAAGGAGGACATTCAAATGAAGAAACTCGTTGCCCTGGTTCTTTCCCTCATGCTCGTTATGAGCTGCACCTCTGTCTTTGCAGAGGAAACTGCGGATCTCTCCGGCATCAAGCTCGGCGTTATCCTGCTCCACGACGAAGATTCCACCTACGACCTTAACTTCATCAACGGCGTTAACGAAGCCAAGGCTGCTCTCGGCCTTACCGATGAACAGGTAATCATGGTTCGCAACATCCCCGAGTCCAACGATTGCTACGAAGCCGCTCTTGACCTCGTAGACGAAGGCTGCAACATCATCTTCGCCAACTCCTTCGGCCATGAGTCCTTCATGATCGAAGCCGCGAAGGAAGTTCCCGAAGTTAATTTCTGCCATGCCACCGGCACCAGAGCGCACACCGAAGGCCTTGAGAACTATCACAACGCTTTCGCCGCCATCTATGAAGGCCGCTACCTCGCCGGTATCGCCGCAGGCATGAAGCTCAACGAGATGAAAGCCGCCGGCAAGATCAAGGGCGACCATCCCGTTATGGGCTATGTTGGCGCTTTCACCTATGCCGAGGTTATCTCCGGCTACACCAGCTTCTATCTGGGCGCCAAGTCCGTTTGTGAAGACGTTACCATGAAGGTTCAGTTCACCGGTTCCTGGTACGACGAGAAGGAAGAGAAGTCCGCTGCTGAAGCGCTTATCAACGCCGGCTGCGACCTCATCTCCCAGCACGCCGACTCCATGGGCGCTCCCACTGCTTGCGAGAACGCCGGCGTTCCCAACGTTTCCTACAACGGCTCCACCGTTGCCAGCTGCCCCAACACCTTCATCGTTTCTTCCCGCATCAACTGGGCTCCCTACTTTGAGTACATTGTAAACCAGGTTGCCAAGAACGAAGCCATCGCCACCGACTGGACCGGCACCATCGCCACCGGCTCCGTAGTTCTCACCGACGTTAACGTTCCCGCCGCTGCCGCCGGCACCGTTGAGGCCATTGAGGCTGCCAAGGCTGCTTTCGTAAACGGCGAAGTAAAGGTATTCGACACCGCGAAGGAAGGCTTCATGCTCTTAGGCGGCGCCCCCATCACCAGCTACATCGCTGACGTTGACGATCTGGGCGACTACGTACCCGAGACCGAAGTTGTATTCGACGGCTTCTTCCACGAGAGCGAATTCCGCTCCGCCCCCTACTTCGATCTCCAGCTCGACGGCATTGAGCTTCTCAACTCCATGTTCTAATTATCATTCCTTTTAAATCCCATGCATGCTTGGACTCCTCTTTAAAGGAGTCCAAGCTGTTTCAGTATTTAACAGAAGTTTACAAACGGAGGAAATACCGTGAACAAAAAGATTGCTCTCAGTATGCGCGGCATTACCAAGCGATTTGGAAGTGTTCTTGCGAACAATAACGTGAATCTTGATGTATATCAGGGTGAAGTTCTGGCGATTCTGGGCGAAAACGGTTGCGGAAAGACCACGCTGATGAACATGATTGCCGGCATTTATTTTCCGGATGAGGGCAAGATCTATAAAGAAGATAAAGAGGTTGTCATCCGCTCCCCCAAGGATGCATTCGACCTGAAAATTGGCATGATCCATCAGCATTTCAAGCTGGTTGATCTTTTTACCGCTGCCGAAAACATTGTGCTTGGCGTCGAGGAAGGCAAGAAGTACAACCTGAAAAACGTAAACAACCGTGTCCGTGAAATTGCGGACAAATACGGATTTCATATTGATCCCGAGAAAAAAATCTACGATATGTCCGTTTCCGAAAAGCAGACCGTTGAAATCATCAAGGTGCTTTACAGAGGCGCGGATATCCTGATTCTTGACGAACCGACCGCGGTGCTTACGCCGCAGGAAATCGACCGCCTTTTTGAAGTCCTTCGCCGCATGAAGGAAGACGGAAAATCCATTATCATCATTACGCACAAGCTTCACGAGGTGCTGGCCGTTTCCGATCGCGTGGCAATTTTGCGAAAAGGCGAGCATGTCGCAACCGTCGATACGCGGGATGCCACCGAAAGCAGCCTGACCGAAATGATGGTCGGTAAAAAGGTGGAACTGAACATCGACCGCTCTGAGCCCGTCAATCCCGCGCCCCGCATTGAGATTCAGCATCTCTCTTTAAAAAACGCCGAAGGCATTGACGTTTTAAAGGACGTTTCCTTCATCGCTAACAGCGGCGAAATTCTGGGTATAGCCGGTATTGCCGGAAGCGGACAGAAAGAGCTTCTGGAAGCCATTACAGGTCTTCAGCCGACTTCAACCGGCGATATCATCTTTACCAATCCCAAAAAGGACAAGCCCGTTTCCTTCTTCCATAAATCGCTCGCCCGCGTAAAGTTCTTAGCAAAACAGGGTGCATTCCACGATGAATTCGGAAACGAGGTTTCCTTTAACGGCCTTGGCGCGAAGGCAATCAGACGGCTGGTAAACAACGGCAAAGTCCTTTTTAAGGAAGACGAAGTTATGAACCTTCGCCATAAGACGCCGCTTCAAATTCGTCAGCTCGGCATACACCTCTCCTTTGTTCCCGAAGATCGCCTCGGCATGGGTCTGGTCGGGAGCATGGGCATCACTGACAATATGATGCTCAGATCCTATCGGAAGGGCGCTTCCGGATTTTTAAACAGAAGAAAACCCAAGCAGCTTGCGGAAAGCATCATTCATGAGCTTGAAGTTTCAACGCCCGGCGTTAATACGCCCGTTCGCAAACTCTCCGGCGGCAACGTTCAGAAGGTGCTGGTCGGACGTGAAATCGCCTTTACGCCGAAGGTTCTCATGGCCGCATATCCGGTTCGCGGTCTTGACATCAATTCCTCCTACACCATCTATCATCTTTTGAACAAGCAAAAAGAAAAAGGCGTAGCCGTGATCTTTGTCGGCGAGGATCTGGACGTACTTTTAGCGCTTTGCGACCGAATTCTTGTAATCAACTCCGGTGAAATAACCGGCATTGTCGATGCAAGGCGGGCAACCAAGGAAGAAATCGGCCTTATGATGACGCAAACAAAGGACGCTTCAAAGGAGGGTAACTCATGAACGATCAGAAAGCAACATCCTTGCGCGAACCCTTGTTTCATCTGACAAAACGCGCTTCCATTTCTTCCGCCGTCGCATGGCTCATTCGTTTGGCGGCGGTGATCATCGGCCTTGCCGTTTCCGGTCTCATCGCATTTCTGTTAATCGAAAAGCTTCGCTTAAACCCCAAGGAAGGCATTGCAAAATTCTATCGATGCTTTTATGAGGGTATCTGGACGGAAGGAAAACCCTTCTGGGAAAACCGAAGCATTTGGAAATTCCTCAAAGATACCGCGATGCTCCTGTGCATTGCCCTTGCCGTAACGCCTGCGTTCAAGATGAAATTCTGGAATACCGGCGCTGAAGGACAGACGCTGATGGGCATTTTAGGCGCAATCACCGTCGCTGTGTGGCTCGTCCCGCAGGCGAGAAACGCGTCCATGTCCGTCCCCTATTGGACGCTTCAGCTTCTTATGTTCGGCGCAGCCGTTCTCGCAAGCACCGTCTGGGCACTCATCCCCGCGATTTTCAAAGCCGTGTGGAATACCAACGAAACGCTTTTTACCCTGATGATGAACTATGTTGCGATGAACCTTGTCAACATGATGCTTTTCATCTGGAGGCCCAAGGACTTCACATTGCCATCAATGAATTTTGATAAGCTTTCATTTCAGTTTGAAAATCTCAAATCGTTCGTCAACAACTATCTGGTTATCGTTTTGGCTGTTCTTGCGCTGACTTTCATTTTGTTTATTTATCTCAAATACACCAAGCACGGATATGAAATTTCCGTCGTAGGCGAAAGCGTCCGCACCGCGCAGTACAGCGGCATCAGCGTTAAAAAGGTCATTATCCGCACCATGATTGTGAGCGGAATCCTTTGCGGCGTGGCCGGCTTCCTCTTTGCGTCAGGCCTTAATAAGACGATTAAACCCGACGACGTCGGCGGAAACGGATTTACCGCAATCCTCGTTTCATGGCTCGCTAAATTCAATCCCTTCGGCATGATCGTCACCTCCGCACTGATCACGGTTCTCAATCTCGGCTCCGCCGAAATCAGCTCTGACTTTGACGTCAGCAGCGCCTTCCCCAACGTTCTGGTCGGCATTATTTTGTTTTTCGTCATCGGATGCGAGTTTTTTATCAATTACAAAATTGTGTTCCGTAAAAGATCCAACCGTGTGAAAGGAGCGAGCATCAAATGAACATCTGGCTCAGCTATCTGATTGACTCGGTGGCCTTCGGCGTTACTTTCATCTATGGCTCTACCGGCGAAATTCTCACCGAAAAAGCGGGACATCTGAATCTGGGTATTCCTGGCATCATGTGCATGGGCGGCGCCGGCGGCTGTCTGGTACTGAATACCATCGGAAAAATCTCTATGGCTATGGTTGAAAAGGGCATGTCGCCGCTTCCCGGTTTTGTATTTGTGATCGCAGGAATTCTGGGCGCGATTCTCATGAGCATGCTGATGGGATTGATCTACAGCTTCCTGACCGTAACGCTTAGAGCCAATCAAAACGTCACCGGCCTTGTTCTCACAACCTTTGGCACCGGCCTTATGAAGGTAATCATGAGCAAGCTCGACCACACCATTTATCTCGAAGGGCCCAAGGAATTCTATCGTTGGCCGTTCCATATGAGAAACGATCCCCTTCTGTATCTGGGCGTTCTTTTCTATCTGTCCATTTTTATCGCTCTGGCGGCTTCCTACGTTTTATACAAAACCAAGGTAGGTCTGCATTTGAGAGCCATCGGCGAAAGCCCCTCTACTGCGGACGCTGTGGGCATAAACGTAACCAAATACAAATACCTTGCGACCATCATCGGAAGCGCCATTGCAGGCTTGGGCGGTTTCTACTACATCATGGACTATTCCGGCTCCCGTGAAGCGTATTTGAGCATCGAAGCCTACGGCTGGATGGCAATCGCGCTTGTCATTTTCGCCTTGTGGAGACCGCATTTCACCATCATCGGCTCAATCGTGTTCGGTTTTCTCTTCAGCTTCGGCTCGCAGATCGTCAATATTGAGGGCATCAGCATCAACCTCGTAATGACTTATCTGCTCAAGATGCTTCCGTATATCTGCACAATCATCGTACTGATATTTACCAGCATCCGAAACAAACGAGAAAACCAGCCCCCGCAATCTTTAGGTCTTCCCTATTTCCGAGAGGATCGATAAAATGCACAGAAGAAACGACGCAGATGAAAAACCCGCGCCGTTTCTTCTTATTTATGCAAGCCTCCGTCTTTATGAAAGCTCCCTCTTTCACTTAAAAACCATTGATTCATACAGACAATTATGATATAATCCGTTTATCATCCATAAGGAGAAAAGCTAAATGTCTAAAGAAAGCAAAATCGTGTCCTTTCCCGGAACAGCAATCGAAGATACGTTTGATGAAATCGATCTTGATTCCCTTTCAAACGAAGAACTCATAGATCTTAAAAACAGGCTTTCGGAGCGTTTTGACGCGCTGCAGGCGGAAGAGCCTGACGATCCCGAAAGCCCTGAGTGCCTCAAGTGGCTGAACAAGATTTCAGACATCGAAGACATGATGGACGAAATTTCGGAGATCATTGAATAACAATTACAGAGCAAAAAGCCCTTCGAAATCTCGCGAAGGGCTTTTTGCTTTGTCTTTTTTATACAATTCCGCTGATTCTTACAATCTCCACGCCTTTTTTCTCCCACGCGTCAAGAATCTGATTAAATCCCAGAGAATCGCTGGCCATATGTCCGGCTACGATCAGGTTGGACTTGTTGTGCTCGCGCATTCCCTTAATCACTTCGGGGGTAGCATGCATGGTGATAAATGTGCCTACGCCTGCGTTGGAGCAAGCAATGTATTCCTCAATAGAAGGCGCGCCCACGCCGTACATTTCGACATAGATTCTTCCGGCAAAGCTATCCTTGCTTCCCACCCACACTTCGGGCTTTTGTCCCTCCATCGCCTCCTGATATTCACGCATTGTGAGCAGCTCGTCAATCACATCCTGAACGGTGCATCTGGGATTTCTTTCCATGAGCGCGTTCATTTTTTCCTGACAGGTTCTTTCCGCAAGCATGTCGGCAGGCGTATGGAACGCAACGTCCGAAATGTCCAAGAGCCTTGCGACGTCCATCATCTGCGTTCTGTTTCTTGAATGCATGCCCTGCTTGCGCTTTGCGTGGTTGGCATACGCCAGCTTCTGCGCTTCATTGATCGGAACGCCGCACTCCATGAGCTTTTTCATGTGATCGCGCGCAAACAGCTCGCTGCCGTTTGGATTGATAATGCCGGCGGGATGATGCTGAGCAACGCAATCAAAACCAAGCTGCTTGGCAAGCATCAGCATTGTGGTGTCCATGTCGATTCCAGCCAAAACTCTTTTAACGTCCTTTCCGTTATCGTAAACAATGCCTGAATCCTCCGGCATAGCTTCAAGGCCCACAAGCTCCATTACAACATCATACATTTCTTTTACCGTCATTTTTGTAGTCCTCCTTATACTGATCATTGCTTTTGATAAACAATAAAGCGTCCCTATCCCGCTATTTCGATAAACGGATGACGTTCCAAGACGCATAAGCCAGCTTTACAGGCTCGCCGGCTTTTGTCGCGCAAGCCTCAAACGGCACGACCTCATTGGGATTGTTTTCCGTATTGACCGCTTTCATATCGTCGTGATGCATGATTAAGTGGGATACGACCTTCATATCGCCAAACGCTCGCATGTCAAGGGTGAGAAGAACATCGTCTTTTAAATCCCTGTTGACCGCAAATATGGTAACGGATTCGTCGTCGTTAAGAACTGCCGCTGCGTCTACGACAGGAACGTCCGTGTAATGCTTGGTATCGAATCTGTCGCAGGTGATTTGCGGCATAAGGCTTATGCCGCGTCCGAATGCGCTGGCCTGCATAACGGGATAGAAAATCGTCTGCGCCCACGCGCCGCCCATTTTGCTGGTCATAATCGGCGCGATAACGTTTACAAGCTGCGCAAGGCAGCCGATCTTTACTCGATCTGCGTTTTTCAGCATCGTAATCAGCATTAGCCCAACAAGCAGCGCATCCTCAAAATTATACACGTCCTCAAGGAGCGGAAGCGCGCTGCCCCACGGCTCGGTCTCATAAAGCTTTTGATCCTGCTGGTTGGAATGATACCACACGTTCCATTCATCCAGCGACAAATGCACCTTCTTCTTCGAATGCTTTTTGCCCTTCACGGTATCGCAGATGGACGCAACGGTTTTTATAAACTCGTCCAGATCCATACTGGAAGCGAGGAAATCATTGGTGTCATTATGCGGATTTCCATAATAGCGGTGAAGGGAGACATAATCTACATTATCATAGCACTCGTCGAGCATTTTATATTCCCACTCGCCGAAGGTAGGCATAGTGCTGGAAGACGATCCGCAGGCGACGGTTTCGATGGAGCTGTCCACCCATTTCATCATTTTACTTGCTTCATTGGCGATGCGTCCGTACTCGGCTGCGGTCTTTGCGCACATCTGCCACGGACCGTCCATTTCGTTGCCAAGACACCAGAGCCTGATGTTGAAGGGATCCTTCGCGCCGTTTTTGACGCGCAGATCGCTTAAATATGTGCCGCCCTTATGATTTGCATATTCCACAACGTTTCTCGCCGCATCCGGTCCTCTCGTTCCCAAATTGACGGCATACATGACCTCGCTTCCCGCTTCCTTCGCCCACTGGCAGAATTCGTGAAGGCCTACTTCATTCGTCTCCGTGGTCTTCCATGCAAGGTCAAGCCTTTTGGGGCGCAGCTCCCTCGGGCCAATGGAATCTTCCCAGTTAAAGCCCGAAACAAAGTTTCCGCCGGGATAACGTACAATGGGCACATTCAGCTTTTTCACAAGATCGATAACGTCTTTTCTGAAGCCAAGCCTGTCGGCAGTTGGATGACTAGGTTCGTATATTCCGGTGTATACGGCTCTTCCCAGATGCTCGATAAAAGAGCCGTAAATTCGCTTGTCAATCTGTGAAATCTGATAATCTTTATCCAGAATCATTCTTGCTTTCTTCATATAATCTTCCTTCCATTCGCTTTTCCAAAGATGATTTATCTTAGGCGCAAACTGCGTGCGTTATATAAATTTTACCATAACAAATATCAAAAAGCAACGCTTATCCTGCTTGAGCGCTTTAAAACGCCCCTTTTTGTGCTATAATTGAAATAAATCATAGGGGCTTTGCTCGCTTGAGGTCAGTCTCCCAGAAGGATTCGTTTTAGGATCGTTCCATTATGCTTTGCCTGAACGCGCAATTTCTGCACTTCAGGCTTTTCTTTTTGTGATATCGTGATATAATAAAAGCATATTGATAGACAGGAGGCATATACATGAACTTCCCGCGATGCATAAAAAGAATTCTGCTTCTCTTGCTCTTTTCTGTTTTTTCCCTCCCCTGTGTTTCCTTAGGCGAACCTGAAGACGGCAGAATTACTGTTGAGGCGGAAAAAGGAACGCTTCTTGGAAACGCCAAGGTCGTTAAGCAGGGCCTGTACACCTTTGTCGACGGGCTTGAAAACGACGGCGACGGCGTGATGGTACAAATGAATGTACCCAAGAGCGGGTTTTACGACATAGTCGCGCGTGTAAAATGCGGAAGCTACAAGGAAAACTACGTAGAGGTGGACGGCGTTCGCGTTGGCAATATCGCCGGAACAATGATCCTCTGGGGCGACGTCAAGCTTGAAAGAATATGGTTTGATACGGGCGATCATACGGTTTCAATTCTCAAATACTGGGGCTGGACGCAGATTGATTCTATTTCTCTTGTTCCATCGAACGGAATCGATTCGAATATCTACGACGTGCCTGCGACGCTTGTAAACCCTAACGCCACAGACAACGCAAAACGCTTGATGAAATGGATGACGGATGTTTACGGCAAAAAAATCATCACCGGGCAATATTCCGATAACGGAATGTACGGCGATGAAATGAACGCAATATACGCCTCGACCGGCGAATATCCTGCGATTCTGGGTCTTGACCTGATCGACTATTCCCCTTCCCGCGTTGCTCGAGGCACACGTGGAAAAAGCGTCGATAAGGCCATTGAATATTGGAACGAGGGCGGTATCATATCCTTCGCGTGGCATTGGAACGCGCCCGAAGAATATTTGAGCGGAACATGGTACAGCGCGTTTTATACGGATCATACGAATATTGATCTTAAGAAAATCGTAAACGGTGAAGATCCCGAAGGATATGCGCTGTTAATCCGCGATATCGACGCAATAGCCGTCCAACTAAAAAGGCTTAAGGAAGCAGGCGTTCCCATTCTCTGGCGCCCATTGCACGAGGCTTCCGGCGGCTGGTTCTGGTGGGGCGCTAAGGGCGCTGACGCCTATATTTCTCTTTATCGCCTGCTTTACGATCGGCTGACAAATGTTCACGGCCTTAATAATCTGATTTGGGTCTGGAATGGTCAAAGCGCAGACTGGTACCCGGGCGATGAATACGTTGACATGATCGGCTGGGACATCTACGCAGGCGAGCATGCCTATGCTTCCCAAAGCGCCGTTTTTCTCGAGGCGTCCCGTGTAACGGATAAGAAAATGATGATTATACTCTCCGAAAACGGTACCGTTCCGGATATAGATTTCATCTTCCGAGACGGCACAATCTGGGGAAGCTATGCAACTTGGTCGGGCGATTTCGTAATCAAAAACGGCAGGTTGTCCGAGCAGTATACCGAAAAAACGATCCTTGAAAAAATGTTTATGGATGACCGCGCTGTTAAAAGAAGCGATCTTCCCGATTTTGAAAGCTACCCGCTTCAATAATTCAGCCCATTTTATAACCCCGACGCTTTATTGCGCCGGGGTTCAGACCATCAACAAACCTCTGGGTGAGGCATGGAGAGGGAGCGCACTCCCTCTCCATTTTCAATCGATTTTGGCGGCATGTACTTAAAAATCGCGCGTTTTCACAAAGCGCAGCGACTGAAAACGCTTCCCCTTTCC
>JAFWZN010000037.1 GCA_017522345.1 Clostridia bacterium
ATGTACGGCAAAATCGCGCGTTTTCACAAAGCGCAGCGACTGAAAACGCTTCCCCTTTCCGATCCCCGCCCGGAAATTCCGAAGAATTTCAGGGGATCGGCCCCTCTCATCAAAAAAGGCACTTTTTTGATGACTTGAAAAAAACGCGTTTTTCCTATATTGGTTCCGGGAGGTATCAAATGAATTCCTACGAAAGAATCAAGCGCATGTACGAGCACCGCGAAGCCGACCGCATCCCCATTATCGACGACCCGTGGCGGGGCACCATCCGCCGTTGGGTAAAGGAAGGCATGCCCAAGGATATGGACTGGTGCGACTATTTTGAGGTGGATAAAATCGGCGTGATCTCGGTTGACATCTCTCCGAGAATGCCGGAAAAAGTGCTGGAGGACACCGAGCGCTATTACATCGCCACATCCCCGTGGGGCGTAACCATGAAGCATTTCAAGGAAGAGGATTCGACGCCCGAATTTTTGGATTTCACCGTCACCAACGAAGAAAGCTGGGAAAAAGCCAAATCTCAAATGACGCTTGAGGACGACCGCATTCCCTGGCAGATGCTCAAGGACAACTATGCCAAATGGCGCTCGGAAGGGCGCTGGATACGCGGCGTATTCTGGTTTGGATTTGACGTAACCCATTCCTGGATGATGGGCACGGAAAACATGCTGATTGCGCTGATGGAAGAGCCTGAATTGGTGGAAGATATGTTCAAAACCTATCTGGATCGATCCGAAAGGCTGTTCAGCCGCGTATGGGACGCCGGATATCATTTTGATGAAATGTTCTGGTATGACGATATGGGCTATAAAGGCGCGACCTTCTTTTCGCCCAAAATATACAAAACCCTTTTAAAGCCCTATCACACCCGCGCGGTAAAATGGGCGCATGACAGAGGCGTCTACGCCCAGCTGCATTCCTGCGGCGACGTGCATACGTTTTTAAAGGACATCGTGGAAACCGGCGTGGACGCGCTGAATCCCCTGGAGGTCAAGGCCGGCATGGACGCCATTCAGATCAAAAAGGAATATGGCGACAGATTAACCCTAAGGGGCGGCATCAACGCCGTTTTGTGGGATAAGCCGGACAAAATCATCGCGGAAATCAATCAAAAAGTTCCGATTCTGAAGGAAAACGGCGGATTTATCTTCTCCTCCGATCATTCCATTCCAAACAGCGTTTCCCTTGAAAATATGAAGCTGATCATAAACGAAGTAAAAAAGGCCGGACGATATTAAGCCGAAAAAGAGGAGGCCATAAAATGAAAAAGCGCTTTGTTTGCCTGATTACCTTGCTTGCAATACTCTTTTCTTTCCCCTTCGCGCAGGCTGAAAATGATTTTTCCAAGGACGCATGGGCAATTGTAGAGGACATCAAATGCGGCTTCAACATTGGAAACTCCATGGACGCATATGACACCACGGAAATCGGGGACGTAGGATTATCGTCTGAAACCTGCTGGGGCAATCCCGCAATTTCAAAAGCGCTGATTGATGCGATTGCATCCACCGGCGTAAACGCCGTTCGCCTGCCCGTCACGTGGTACAACCACATGGACCCGGAAACCTATAAGGTGTCGGACGATTGGATGGATCGCGTAGAGGAAGTGGTTTCATACATCCTTGAAAGCGGCATGTACTGCATTTTGAACACCCACCACGACACCGGCGAAAAAGGCTGGCTGAACGCCGATCCGCTGTCGTATGAGGAAGATAAAGAAATCTTTGTCGCCCTTTGGGCGCAGATCGCCGAAAGATTTGAAAAATACGGCGAAAAGCTGCTGTTTGAAGGCTACAACGAAATTCTGAACCTCATGAAAAACTGGAGCGCGCCCAACTATTTCTGCCTTGAAGCCGCAAACAAGCTCAATCAGGCGTTCGTCGACACCGTTCGCGCCTCCGGCGGCAACAACGTTAGGCGCGTTCTTATCATCACCACCTATGCCGCGCAGGCAAACAGCCAGGTGACAAGCGGAACCGTCGTTCCCAAAGACACGATCGAAAACAGAATCATCGTGGAAGCGCACATTTATGAGCCCTTCGCATTCACGCACGACACTTCCCCGAACACAAAAACCTGGTCCAAGCCCTCGATCGACGCTTGCTTTGATAACCTTTATAAAAACTTCGTTCAGAAGGGATATCCCGTGCTGATCGGCGAATTCGGCGCGGTGGACAAGGACAACATCACCGCGCGCGCAAACTGGCTTAAGTATATGGTGGACAGCGCGGAAAAGAAAGGCATGAAATGCTTCTGGTGGGACAACGGAGATGCGTTTAAGCTCATCAGCCGCCGAACCAATCAGATTACCGAGCCCTACCTTTTCGAAATCATGGTAACTGAAGCCATGGGCGGCGATTACGAGCTCAATGACGCCGTATATGAAAAGATGCAGAAAAAGGAAAGCGCAAACCTCTGCGCAAAGCTTGAAAATTGGGCAAACTGGATCAATACCGGCGCAGGCGCGATGGGCAAGGTGACCTATACAAAGGAAGGCATTTTGATGAATGTCGTTCAAGGCGGTCAGAACCCATGGGATGCACAGGGCGCATACCGGAATCTCACGCTCGAGGAGGGCGCAATCTATAAGCTCTCCTTCGACTATTTTTCCGACGTTCCCCACACCATCTCCTTCAACGCCATTCAAAACTACGGCGAATACAAAACCTATTTCGGATCGTCCGTCGAAATGACAGAAGAGATTCAGCATTTCGAAGGAGAATTTGAAATGACCTCTCCCACCGACAAAAACTGCCAGATCACCTTCGATTTCGGCGGCGTAAACGCGCCCATCCCCTATTCGGCGGAAATCATGAATCTTTTGCTTGTGAAGGTGAATGAGTAACCCATCAAAACAAAAGGAGTCTCTGCGAAGTTTTGCAGAGACTCAAGTCATCAACAAACCTCTGGGTGAGGCATGGAGAGGAAGCGCACTCCCTCTCCATTTTCAATCGATTTTGGCGGCATGTACTTAAAAATCGCGCGTTTTCACAAAGCGCAGCGACTGAAAACGCTTCCCCTTTCCAATCCCCGCCCGGAAATTTAAGAAGAATTTCAGGGGATCGGCCCCTCTCATCAAAAAAGGCACTTTTTTGATGACTTGAGGAACGGCACACAGGCCGTTCCCTACAAATTGTGTCGATGCTGTATTTACGCCATTTCTCCCGCAATGTCCCGCGCGACATATACGCCGCTGGCGGAGGCGTGAGAAAGAGAGTGTGTGATGCCGCTTCCGTCGCCGATGATGTACAATCCCTTATAGCGGGACTCCAGCTTCTCGTTGACCTCCACTTCCATATTGTAGAATTTGACCTCCACGCCGTAGAGCAGAGTATCTTCGTTGGCGGTACCGGGGGCGATTTTGTCAAGCGCGTAGATCATTTCGATGATGCCGTCTAAAATGCGCTTGGGAAGAACGAGGGACAAATCGCCCGGCGTAGCATTGAGCGTGGGCGTAATGAACGCCTCCTCGATGCGCTTGGGCGTGGAACGGCGGCCCTTGACCAGGTCGCCGAACCTTTGAACGATGATTCCGCCGCCCAGCATGTTGGAAAGGCGCGCGATGGATTCGCCATAGCCGTTGGAATCCTTAAAGGGCTCGGAGAAGTGCTTGGCAACCAGCAGCGCAAAGTTCGTGTTCTCGGTCTGCTTCGCGGGGTCTTCGTAGCTGTGTCCGTTTACTGTGATGATGCCGTTGGTGTTTTCATTTACGACCGCGCCCTTCGGGTTCATGCAGAACGTGCGCACGCGGTCGCCGTAGGTTTCGGTGCGGTAGACGATTTTGCTTTCGTAAAGCTCGTCCGTCAGATGCGCAAACACGGCGGCGGGCAGCTCCACGCGAACGCCGATGTCAACGCGATTGGACTTGGTGGGAATGTCCATTTCCTTGCAGACCGTTTCCATCCATTTGCTTCCGCTTCGTCCGACAGAAATGATCAGATCTCTGCACTCATACGCTTCGTTTGCCGTCAGCACCCTGTAGCCGTCTTCTGTTTTTTCAATGCGTGCAACCGCCGTATCAAAGAAGAATTCCACCTTGTCCTCAAGGTATGCATATAAATTCTCAAGCACCACAAAATTGATGTCCGTGCCCAGATGGCGAACAGAGGCGTCCAGAAGGTGCAAATCGTTCTGAATGCAGATGGTCTTGAACTTGCTTCCGGCGGTGGTGTAGAGCTTTGTGCCCTCGCCGCCGTATTTTAAATTGATTTTGTCCACATAGTGCATAAGATCCAGCGCTTTTTTCTTTCCGATGTACTCATACAGGGTTCCGCCGAAATCGTTGGTAATATTATATTTTCCGTCGGAAAACGCACCCGCGCCGCCAAACCCGCTCATGATGGAGCAGCTTTTGCAGCCGATGCAGCTTTTTATCTTCTCGCCGTCGATGGGACAAAAACGCTTTGAAAGCGCATGACCTGCCTCAAACACGGCAACCTTTATATCTTTTTTGAGGTTCACAAGCTCATAAGATGCAAAAATGCCGCCCGGGCCTGCGCCCACGATAATAACGTCATATTTCATGATCTGCATTTTCTCCTTTGGATACTGATTTTTACGCTTCATTATAATATATTTCTTTTCGTTCGTAAAGTATGATATGAAAACTTGTGAAGGAGATTGAAACTGTGCTATAATGCATTTATAAGCATTGTTTCAGGAGGATAAAGCGATGAAGGTTCTTTTATTAAACGGCAGTCCCCGCGCAAACGGAAATACGTTTTTATCTTTATGCGAGATGGCGAAGACGCTGAACGCAGAGGGAATTGAGACGGAGATTATTCATGTAGGATATCAGGCGATTCGCGGATGCATGGCGTGCGGCGCGTGCAGAAAATTGGGCAAATGCGTGTTTGACGACGCCGTGAACGAAATCGCCAAGAAATTTGAATTGGCGGACGGGCTTGTCGTCGGAACGCCGGTTTACTATGCCATGGCAAACGGAACGATTACGTCGCTCCTTCAGAGGCTGTTTTATTCCACAAGCTTTTCAAAAACCATGAAGGTCGGCGCAAGCGCGGTAATTGCCCGCCGCGGCGGACTTTCCTCCACCTATGACGAGGTTCACAAATTTTTCGGCATTTCCGGCATGCCCATCGCCTCCGGTCAGTATTGGAACAGCGTGCACGGCGGCGCGCCGGGCGAAGCGGTTCAGGACGAGGAAGGCATGCAGGGCATGAGAACGCTTGCCCGAAACATGGCGTTTCTGATCAAATCCATTGCCCTCGGCAAGGAAAAATACGGCCTTCCCGAAAAAGAGATGGGCGTTTGGACAAATTTTATAAGGTGATGACAGAAAACCTCCCCGATTCTATAAGGATTTCGGGGAGAATTTCTATTTACAGGCGTCCATCAATATATCCATCGCTTCCAGATATCCGTCAAAGCCCTTGCCTTTTATAGTGGCAATGCAGGCTAAGCGGATATAGGAAATCTTTCGGAATTCCTCGCGCGTGTCGGGGTCGGAAATGTGAACCTCGACGCATTTGATGCCGGTCGATTTTACCGCGTCCAAAATGGCGACGGAGGTGTGCGTGTAGGCGGCGGGGTTTATGATGATGCCGTCGTACACGTTCATGGCGGATTGAATCGCGTCCACCATTTTGCCTTCGTGGTTGGTTTGGAAAAAGGACACGCTGACGCCTTTTTTGTCCGCGTGGGCGGTAATCAGGTTTTCAAGGTCCTTCAAGGTGCGATTTCCGTAGATTTCGGGCTCGCGAACGCCCAAAAGATTCAGGTTTGGCCCGTTAATCACGAGTATTTTCATAAAAATCACTCCAGACGGCGTTGGCCGCGTTTTCAATATCGGTATCGTTTTGAATCAACACGTCGCGCGCAAGGGCGTAAAACGGCGCGCGGTCTTTTTCCATTTGAATCAGGTTTTTAGAAAGCGGACGGCCTTCCTTGGAAAGAAGGCTTACATCCCGCGCAATCTGATAAACGCGGGCGTTGCGCCTTAAGTTTAGGCGGTTGTCTTCCCTGAGAACTGCGCCGCCGCCGGTTACGATAATGGCGCCGCGAAGGAGAGACAAGCGCTTAATCACATTCGCTTCCCTCTCGCGGAAAGCAGGAACACCCTCCTTTTCCATGATTTCGGGAATGGTCATGCCTGCTTCCTTTTCAACCTCCGCGTCCGCATCGTATACGGGCAGGCCGGAAATCTGTCCAAGCGCATACCCGACGGAGCTTTTGCCCGCGCCGGGCATGCCGACAAGGGCGATGGACGTTCGGGCTTTTGCAACCTCGGAAAGCACGCGGTCGATTTCGGAATCATCAATTTTCTTGTCCAAAAACCATTCTTCAGCTTGTTTGGCCTGCGCCACAAGCATGCCAAGGCCGTTTACATGAATCTTTCCGGCCTCCTTGGCAAGGCGCAGAAAATCCGTAAGGCGCGGATTATACACAAGATCCATGCAGCCGAACGCCTTTTTAAACCGCGCGGGGTCGACTACTGCTCCCTCGGGATTCGGGTACATGCCCACAGGCGTCGCATTTATGAGGAGGTCCGCATCCTCGTGAAGAAAAAGGTTTTCATAATTGTTTTCGCCGGTTCGGGAAACGACGACAATTTCTCTTGCGCCCATTTTCTTGGCCGCGTACACCACCGCGCGGGACGCGCCGCCGCTTCCGAAAACGACGGCTTTTTTATTCGTAAAATCGATTCCGGCGCGTTTTGCCATGTAATAAAGGCCGTAAACATCCGTGTTGTGGCCGATTTTTCTGCCGTTTCTGAAAACGATGGTGTTTACGCTTCCAACGGCTCCGGCTTCCTCGGTGATTTCATCCATAAACGGAATTACGTCCATTTTATAGGGAATGGTGACGTTTAAGCCCTTTAAATTCGGCGTATTCAGAAAGCGTTCGATTTCGTCCGGTTCGATTTCAAACAGGCGATAATTCTTAAGGCCGAATTTCTCGTGGATAATCGCCGAATCGCTGTGCCCCAGCTTTCTTCCGATAAGGCCGAAAATCTCTTTTTCCATATCACACCACCGGGTAATTGCCCAAGAACGTGAAGGATTCCACATGCTTTTCAAGATCGGAAAGCATTTCCAATACACCCGGCGCGTGAACGTTCGCGTCAAGATCCAGATAGAAATGGAACTCAAAATCGCGGCCCGGCACGGGAATACTTTCAAGCTTGGTCATATTAACGCCCCTCGAGGACAAAATGGATAAGATCTCCTCCAGCGCGCCCGCGCGGTTTTCGCAGGATACGATCAGGCTCATGTGATCCGCGCCCGCATAGATCGCGGGCTTTTTCGTTACGAGAATAAAGCGCGTATAGTTATTGTCGCTGTCCTGAATGTCGGTTTTCAGAATTTCAAGGCCGTACAATTTTGCGCACACGGGCGAAGAAATGCTTGCAACGGTCTTATCGCCGCCAAGATATACGTCCCGCGCCGCAACAGCGGTGTTGGGGTAGGCGGTTGCGTGAACGCCGTCGCCCAGCGATTGGATGAATTTGGAGCACTGGCCCAGCGCCTGCTCGTGGGAGATGATTTTTCTGACGTCGGTTATTTTCGTTCCGGGCAGACCCATCAGCGCATGACGGACGTTTAAGCGCGTAGCGCGAACGATGGTGAAATCCCTTTCGCGGATCAGATTGTATACCGCGCGAACGGAGCCGTTCATATTATTTTCTATCGGCAAAACGCCGTAGTCGCAGAAGCCGGAATCCACCGCGTCAAACACGCCCGCAAAGGTTTTGACATACATGATGTTTCCGCGCTTGACCAGCTTTTCGCACGCCTCCTGCGAATTTGCGCCTTCAACGCCCTGACAGGCGACCGTGCCGGTTTCCGGGAAAACGGCGTCAAGCGGCTGAACGGACGATTTGATTTTATCGGTTGTGGGTGTGTTTCCGTACAGAATATTGCCCTGCTTGGCCTTGGAAAGAGACATCAGCACCTGAAAAAGGCGATAGGCATACGCCTCGTCCACGCCGGATTTAGCCATTACATCCTTTAGAATTTCTCTTTCGCGCTCGCGGTTTAAGATGGGCAAATTGTTTTCTTTTTTATATTCGGCAACCTTTTCGGAAAGCGACATTCGCTTTAAGAATAAATCCAGAATACCGCTGTCTATTTCGTCAATCTGATTTCTGATTTCTTTAAGATCCATATGATTTCCTCCTCGGGTTGTAAGTGTGCGCGGGCCGATGAGGGCGTCAGCCCCCACCGTTTCTATCGAATTTTTTCAGCCGTAGGGGCCGATGCCCACATCGGCCCGGTTACGTTTCATTGATTCTCCTCAAGCATCATATCGAGCACTGTAAGCGCGCAGACCGCTTCTACTACCGGCACCGCGCGGATGACTACCGTTGGGTCGTGGCGGCCGGAAATTTCGATTTCGGTGTTTTCCTTCGTTTCAAGGTTCACCGTTTTCTGCTTCCCGGAAATGGACGGCGTGGGCTTGAACGCCGCGCGCAGCGTGATGGGCATGCCGGTTGTGATGCCGCCGAGAATACCGCCCGAATGATTGGTTTCGGATCGTACGCGTCCTTTTTCGTCAAAGAAAAACGCGTCGTTATTCTGACTTCCTCTCAGATTCGCCGCCTCAAAGCCTGCGCCGAACTCCACGCCTTTCACGGCGGGAATTCCAAAAATCGCCTGCGCCAGCCGGTTTTCAACGCCGTCAAACATGGGATTTCCGAGTCCCTCCGGAACGCCTATGATCGCGCATTCCACAATTCCGCCGACGGAATCCAGAGAAAGCCGCGCCTGTTCGATTTCCGAAAGCATTTCATCGCCCGCCTGATCGTCGATTACGGGTATTTTTTTCTCTGAAATTTCGTCAAACATCGCCTTTTCGGGGAAAACGGGGAAGGACGCGTCCTTCACGCCCGCAATCTGAGAAACGTGCGCGCCGATAAAAACGCCCTTTCTTTCCAAAATCTGCTTGGCAATGCCGCCGGCAACGCAGATGGGCGCGGTAAGCCTTCCCGAAAAATGGCCGCCGCCGCGCATATCGACATTTCTGCCCCACTTAAAATACGCGGTCAGGTCGGCGTGACCCGGGCGCGGGGTATTTTGGAGGGCCGAATAGTCGCCCGAGCGTTTGTCCGCGTTTTTAATGATCGCGCAAAGCGGAAACGCGCAGGTTTTTCCTTCCGCAACGCCCGATAAAAATTCGGGCTTGTCCGCCTCCGCGCGTAAAGTGGAATGCGCGCCCTTGCCGCCGCGCCGGCGATCCATAAAGCGGGAAAGCTTGTCAAAATCAATTTCCTCGCCTGCGGGAAAGCCGTTTACCACGCAGCCGATGGCCTCGCCGTGGGATTGCCCGAAAATACTGACTGTGAGTTTTTTTCCAAATTCAGACGACATTTGCTTTTCCTCCGGCCGAATTAAAGTCCTCAAAAAAACCGGGATAGGATTTATTGACGGCCTGCGCGCCCAAAATGCGCGCGCCGTTTTCGCTGAAGCATCCGGCGATTGCCGCCGCCATTACGATTCTGTGGTCGTTCGCGCCGTCCACCGTGCCGCCGGGAAGAAAGCCCCTGCCGACGACGGTCAGCGTGTCCTCCGTATCCGAGGAGACGCCGCCGAGCGCGGTAATCAATTTTTTCATCGTCTCAATGCGGTCGGATTCCTTGATTCGAAGTCTCGATGCATTGGCAAAAACCGTTTCGCCCTGCGCATAGACCGCGACTGCGCCGAGGGGCGCGATTAGGTCGGGCGTTTTGTCGATATCGATCACGCATCCTGTAAGATTCCCGCCGGAAACGGTAGCCGCGCCTGATGTAAATTCGACCTTCGCGCCGAATTTTTGAAGGAGCTCGCATATGGCTTTATCGCCCTGCGGAGAATTTGCATTCAACCCCGTGACGGTCACGCTTTTATCTGATATTGCGCCCGCGGCAAGGAAAAACGCGGCGTTGGACCAATCGCCCTCAATTTCCATGCGGCCTTTCGATTTGGGCTTCTGTCCGCCGGGCACAAAGTATCCCGTCGGCGTTTTTTGAACGACCAGATCGAAATCGCGCATGGTTTCAAGCGTGATGTCCACATAGGCCTTGGAAGCCAGCTCGCCCTCCACCACAATTTCGCTGTCGCCCGCAAGAAACGGAAGCGCCATCAATAGACCCGTCACATACTGGGAGGAAATATTGCCCGGAACCAAAAACACGCCGCTTTTCATTTTGCCCGTCGCCGTCAGAGGCAGCTTTTCCGATGAAAATACCGTACCGCCCGCTTTCATGGCGTTTATCAAATGCGTAAGCGGCCTTTCGGGCAGCCTTCCCGCGCCGGTAAAATGCGCCTTTTCGCATTTTGCCATCGCGACAGGAAGCAGAAACCGAAGCGTCGAGCCGCTTTCGTTGGCAAATAAAAAAGCTTCCTTCTTTTCGGGCCCGGGAATTACAGTGATTTCGTTTTTGCCTTTTTCGATCTTCGCGCCGAGACCTTCAAGGCAATTTACCGTCGAGCAGATGTCGTCGCTCCCGCCGTTAAGGGAAAAGGTCGTTGATCGGTCGGCAAAAGCCGCTAAAATCAGCCGCCGGTGCGCGTCGCTTTTGGATGCAATCGCCGGGATTGTTCCGGTAAGACGGGCGGGGGAAACGAAGATGTTCATATAATGCTCCTTTTATAAGGCCTATTTGGCATGCGCCAAAGCCGTAGGGCGTAGGTCATGCTTTGCGGGCGGATCATTCTTAAATTTTTTTCTGTCTTTATGCGCCCGGATTCTCCCTCAGTCAGCTTCGCTGACAGCTCCCTCCCGGAGGGAGCCTTGGGGACGCATCTACGGCTTCATTCCGCGCTTAATATACGTTTTAAATTCACTTACCGGAATTTTTCGGATTTCGCATTTGCCGATTTCCTTGGGCACGATGACGCTCAAATTCCTACCGGCCATTTTTTTATCGTTTAAAGAGGAAAGATAAATTCTTTCCGCTTCAAATTCGCTCGATACGGGAAGATCGTTTTTCTCAAGAGCTTTTAAGATTCTCTCCGCCGACTGCGCACTCATATCGCCCATTTTTTCCGCCGCGCGCGCAGCCATGGCAAGGCCGACTGCGACGGCGTAGCCGTGGGGAAGCGAAAATTCGCTCAGCTTTTCAATCGCGTGGCCGTAGGTGTGGCCGAGGTTTAAAAGCTTTCTGTCTCCCGTTTCCTTTTCGTCTCTTTGAACGATGTCGGCCTTGGCGCAAACCGCGCGGCGAACGATTTCCATTTCGTTTTCTGAAGGAGCCGCGCTTTCAAAAATTTCGAAAAGGGCGGGATCGGAAATCACGCCCATTTTGATGCTTTCCGCGCTTCCGCAGGCGTAATTCTCCTTGGTCAGCGTTTTAAAGGTTTCAATATCCGTAATTACAAGGCTCGGCTGGTGAAATAATCCGGCTAAGTTTTTTCCGCTTTTTAAATCCACCGCCGTTTTGCCGCCGACCGAGGAATCGACCGCCGCCAGAAAGGTCGTCGGAATCTGGATAAAGGGAATGCCGCGCATGTAAACGCCCGCGGCAAAGCCCGCCATGTCGCCGACTACGCCGCCGCCCAATGCAACGACAAAATCTGCGCGCGTCAAGGGAATCTCGCTCATAAAATCAAGGATGCTTGTGAGCGTTTCCATGTTTTTATTTTCTTCCCCGGCCTTAAAGGCGTACGCATGCGGCGTAAAGCCCGCGTTTTTTAAAGAGGAAAGCACGGTTTCAAGATACAATTTTTCTACATTCGTATCCGTAATCACCGCGCACACGCCCGCAGGACGCACATTTTTTATAAGCCTGCCCGCGCTTTCAATAATGCCTTTTCCAATCACAACGTCGTATTCGGGCTCGACCAATACTTTTACGGAAAGCATGTCCATTTCAGTTGCCTCCCGCCTTCGTCTTGATTTCGCGTCCGTCCTTCAAGAGGGAACGCAGCCTGTCGGCGTCCTTGGCTGCAAGGGCGCTTTCGTATTCCTTCAAATTTTCAATCAGAAGACGAACCTGCCCCGTGAGATAATCGGCATTTAAAAGGAAAAGCTCCGTCCACATGTCCTCGTCCATGAACGCGACGCGCGTCATATCGCGAAAGCTTCCCGCGGAAAAACCGCGCTGACGCAAGGCCTCCGGCGACTTTATATAGGCGCTGGACGCGATGTGCGCAAGCTGGGAAGTGTAGGCGATAATGCGGTCGTGCTCATCGGGCGTTGTAAAGACGGTGCGGGCAAAGCCGATATCGGTAAACAGATTGTTCAGATTTTCGAGCGTGTCGGGCGTGGTTTCGATTCCGGGCGTTAAAATCATGGACGCGCCGACAAAAAGATCCTCTCTGGCGTTTTGGAATTTTCCGCGCTCCTTGCCCGCCATCGGATGTCCGCCGACGTATAAAATTTCATTTTTTATCGCATATTCTTCCAGTTTTCTTGTTACCTCGCGCTTTACGCCGCACATATCCACAACGCACGCGCCTTTCTTAAGGCCGGGAAAATGCGTTTGGGACCACAAAATCGCAGCCGTGGGACGAATGGCGATCAGCACAAGATCCATTTCATTCATGTTTTCATCCGTCAGGGGCGCGTCGATTGCGCCCGAAAGACGCGCAAGAAGCATGGTTTCCTCGTTCAAATCCGCGCCGAACACACTGTGCCCCGTGCGGGTTTTCAGCGCCTTTGCCAGCGATCCACCGATTAAACCCAATCCCACTACCGCGATGTTCATTTATTTTTCCTCCTGAGGATTAAGGAAGTTTTTAAGCTCCAGCGTCTTTTTCGCAATTCCCTTAAACGTATCCGGCGTAATGGACTGCTTGCCGTCGCAAAGCGCGTGCGCCGGGTCGTTGTGCACTTCAATCATAAGTCCGTCCGCGCCGGAAGCGACCGCCGCCATGGCCAAGGGGAAAACGAGGTCGGCTTTTCCGGTTGCGTGGCTGGGATCGATAACAACAGGGAAGTGCGAAAGCTTTTTAAGCGCGGGAACCGCCGCCAAATCCAGCGTATTTCGCGTATAGGTTTCAAAGGTTCTTATGCCGCGCTCGCAGAGAATGATGTTTTCGTTGCCCTCGCTCATCACATATTCCGCGCTCATCAGCCACTCTTCATAGGTCGCCGACATGCCTCTTTTCAAAAGGACGGGCTTTTTCTGTGCGCCCAATTCCTTTAAAAGGTTGAAATTCTGCATGTTTCTTGCGCCGACCTGGATAATGTCCACATCGTCAAACAGATCCAGCTGTCCGATTTCCATGATTTCGGTAACGATCGGAAGGCCTGTTTCCTGACGGGCGATTTTAAGAAGTCGGAGGCCCTCTTTTCCAAGGCCCTGAAACGCATAGGGCGACGTGCGCGGCTTGAACGCGCCTCCGCGCAGCACGGTTGCACCGGCGGCCTTGACGGCTTTGGCAACGGAAACCATCTGCTCCTCGGTTTCAACAGAGCAGGGGCCTGCAATGAGGGTCAGCTTGCTGCCGCCGATTTTTGTAACGCCCGCGACGTCCACCACAGTATCCTCCGGGTGAAATTTGCGGTTTGCATTTTTATACGGCTCCTGAACGCGCTTTACGTTGTCCACGATATCGAGCGCGCTGATTAAATCCATGTCGATTTTTGAAGTGTCGCCTACAAGACCCAGAATCTGATGGCTGTCGCCTACGGATTCGTGGATGCCGATTCCCTTCGATTCAATCCATTTTTTGAGATTTTTAAGCTGCTCCGGATTGGGATTGGATTTCAGAATGACGATCATTTCATTTCCCCCTCAAATAGAAAACCTGCGACCGAATAAGCCGCAGGCGATTGATTTACAAAATTTCCTGAAAGGAACTTTTTTCTTCGCTCATTTTGGCCTAACCGCAAACAACCTTACCGTAAAAGCCGGTAAAGCTAAAATAGCAATAATAGGCGTAACGAGCAATCAGCATCATAAAAAACAAGTTCCTTCCCTTAAATCGGGATTATTATAGCACGATTCCATTCATTTCGCAAGCGATAAATTTAAAAACTGCAAATTATTTCTGTTCCTTGGCGCTTTTGTGCCTTTTATATGTTTTTTTTGAAAGCGCTGTCATTGTTTTCCTTCCGTTTATCGCCGAATACGCGAATCGCCCATTCCACTTCCTTTTCTCCGGCGCTTCCCCGCCCGTTTACCGCCGCCGCGCCTACGGACAGCTCGACGATGCTTACCGCGCTTCGTCCGTTTACAGCGTTTCTTCCGATGCGCATGCATTGCTTATGCGTCAGATGAATCCCGGCGCGCTTTGCCGCCCGATGCGCAACGAACGCCTTTTCACGGTCTGTGAGATCTGAAAACACGATTTCCACCGCGCGCGATCGAAGCGCAGGCGGAAGCTGATTCGGTTTTTTTGTGGTGGCGGCAATCAACCGAAAATCCGCCGGAAGCCCTTTTTCGAAAACGCGGCGCGTATATTCATCCATTTCCTTCATGTTTTCATCAAAATACGCGCTTTCCAGCCTGACGACGCGATCCTCCATCACCTTCAGAAGCCGCGTAAGCTCCATCGGATGCATCTCCCCGATTTCATCCAAAAACAATACGCCCCCATGCGCGCGCGTAACAGCGCCCTCCTTAATCTGAGGAATGCCTGACTGACCCCCTTCGCCCGCGCCCTGGTAGATCGGGTCGTGAACGCTTCCGATCAGGGGGTCGGCGATGCCCCGTTCGTCCAAGCGAATCAAGGACGCGTCCATTTCGATAAAAGGCGCATCCTTTAAAAACGGGCTTCCCGGGCTTTTGACCGCACCCTCAAAAACCAGCCGCGCCGCCGTTGTTTTTCCGACGCCGGGCGGTCCGTAGAGAATCACATGCTTGGGATAAGGGCCGAAAAGCGCAGCCTTCAGGCAAAAAAGCCCGTCCGCCTGTCCGACCATTTCATTTAATTTTTTCGGGCGCGTCCGCTCGCTGAGCGGCCTTGAAAGCGAGACGGATTTAAGCCTTTCAAGGCGCTTAAGCTTCGCCTGATCGCAGGTTTTGAATCGCTCCTTTTTTGTAATGAGCCTCGATAAAAAATAAACGGACGCCGTCAGCATCGCAAACGCGCGCACAATATCCATAAAAATCCCCATAAAACAAAACCGCCTCCCATACTATATGTGGAAGGCGGCTTCATTATATGCGTAATTTTTTAGATTACAGGCCGATGGACTTTAAGTATTCGATGCTCATCTTGCAGGCCTCAAGCGGCGGACGGCCGACGGAAAGATCCTGCTCGACGATGAACCAGTCTGCGCCGGATTCGATACCTGCCTCGACGATCGCGGGCACGTTCTGACAGCCGTGGCCGACGGGACGGAACTCAAAGGCGATTTCATCGGGAGACGCAGAATCGTCCTCCATGCCGATGAGCGCATAGGGGTTTTTGCCGCCCTTTACGCCAACATAGTCCTTAAGATGCACAACAGGGCAGCGGCCTGCGTACTTTCTTACATACGCAGCGGGATCCTCGCCGGCATACTTGACCCAGCAGGTGTCGATTTCGGTCTTTAAGGTGCACGCGTCGATGGCCTGATAGATGAAGTCGAGGCCGTAGATGCCGGAAATCTTCACAAACTCAAAATCGTGGTTGTGATAGAGAAGCTGGATGCCCGCTTCCTTGCAGAGGCGGCCGAATTTATACATGGTGGCAAGGGTTTCGGCAAACTTCTCGCCGCCGGGACGGCAGAGATCGTCCGTATAGGGAACAGCGATGTATTTTACGCCGATGGTTTTGTAGTCGGAAATGGTTTTGAACATATCCTGCTCGATGACCGCCAGCGGAACATGCGCGGAAATGCCGATGATGCCCGCGTCGTCCAGCGCTTTTTTGATTTCCTCGGCAGTATAGTTATACATGCCTGCGAACTCAACGCCGTCATAGCCCAGCTCTTTTACGTGCTTGAGAACGCCCGGAAGATCCTTCTCCGCTTCGTCGCGCGCGGAATAAATCTGATAACCGATCAGAGCCTTTTTCATGATAATTGCCTCCTTATGGAAATATCAATTGTGCTTAAAATAAGTGTACTAAACCTTTTTCGTGCCGTCAAGTGGGTTTTGTGCTGTTGTTGGGACAATTTATGCGAAAACCGCTCTACTCATGGTGTTTTCCAAAAAATTCCATATACCCCTGCCAGTCGTGTCTGGACAAAAAATGCGTGCCTTTTCTTAATTGATAGCCGACGAAACCGTCAAAGCGCTTTTCGCCGGGTTCAACCGTTTGTTCTATATCGCCCGAAAGGCCGGTGAGGCCCAGCATTTCATACGCTTCGCCCGCAAGATACGCGCCCATTAACTCGCTTTCGGGATCGGCCCATTCGTCCTCGGTCGCGCTTCCCACGCACAAAAAACGCGGCGCGACGAGCGACAAAAGCTGATGCTGGTCAAAGGGCATGCTGTCTTCGTTTTCAATGTATTTCTGATAATTTGCAGAAAACCAGAAGGGGAAGTTTTTCGTGATGTGAACCACATGCTCGCCCTTTTTGCCTCTGGTAACCGCCGCGCCCGAGCAGCCGGAATCGTTCGACACGACGCCCGCGAATCTTTCGTCCTGCACGCCGCACCAGATGGCGGTTTTTCCAAGGCGCGAATGGCCCGCGACATAGATTCTGTTTTTGTCGATTTCAATTAGGGTCTGGATGTAATCCATCATGCGGCTGGCGGCAAACGCCCACATGCCGATTTTGCCCCAGTCGGTTCCGTCGTTTCGGCGCGGATACATTTTTGCGATTCCGCTTTCGAAATTGTCCTCGGTATCCTTCGTCACATCATTATAGTTCACAACTGCAATGGCGTAGCCGCCGTCGATGATTTCCTCAATCGGCAGATAATGCCCCGAGCCGTAGGGGTGGAAGGAAATATACAAAAACATGGGAACGGGCTTATCGGAATTGGGAATCACGGTATCAAAGGGAAAAGCAAATTCGCCCATCGGCGTATCAAAGGACATTTTCACAAGCGTATGAACCGCTTTTCCGCCCACGTTGTCGCGCTGAATTTCCTTCGTCCATCGGAGGTTTTCGGGCCTTTCAGGCGTAACGCCGTATTCCTCCCTTTCAAAAAGCGCGATCATTTCCTTTCGGTGCGCGCTCCAGTTTTCTTTTAAAAGCCCATCCGGAATGGTTTTCGGAAGATTTCTTCTTTTGATTTCACCTAACATGCTTTACGCCTCCTTTATGTCCTCGCTGAATACGCATGGTTTGAAACCATTTTTCTTATCGCACCTTATCCGTATTTTCCAGAAAATCATTTTTCAGAATATCCGGACCCACCGTGGTATGCACGAGGCTGAATTTTGTATAGTCGTATTCCTTTCCCATGTCCATGCTGAAGCTCATCAGCTGAGATTTGTGCTCCAGATACGCGATTTCCGCTACCTCAAGCGGTGTTTTTCCGCCAAGCGCATCGGACGGCGTTTCCCAATCCATATAGATTACGTCCGTATCGCCCAGATGGAGATATACCTTCTTTACCTCCCACGCGCCGTACAGTTTATAGCTGTCCGAATACAGGGTGGGATCCGCCGCCGCTTCTACCGCGCTTACGATTCTCGACGCGATCAGCTTGTGCTGCGGATGGCCGTATTCTCCCATGATGTCGTGGGTTACGATGACTTCCGGCTTGTACTTTCTTATGCGTTTGACCAGCGACCGATCAATATTATCTCTGCCGCCCCAGAGCTCCTCCGCCTTTAATCCGTATACATAGCTGTCCTTATAGCCGATAATTTCAGGAATATTCTTAACGCCCGCCTTCCAGATGCAGTTGAGCGATTCGCGTATGCGGAATCTTCCGGTCGTCGTCATGAAAACAACCTGCACATTCTTGTCCCTCACCACGCTGTAATAGGGCATGAGGCCGCCGAACCACAAAACCTCGTCGTCCTGATGCGCAACCAGCAGCATGATATCGACCTTTTCCGCCGGATTTTCCCATTTCTGAATGTCCGGATTTTCATATCCGTCGGAGTACACATGGATTTCGCTGATTTTGCCTTCCTTATATACTTTGATTTCCGCCTTTTTCGTGTCCTTCATCAAGGGAAGATAGGAAACCAACCCTTTGAAATAGTTTTCGCTCGTGTACTCATTTTGGATTTTTCCGTTTTTGTCGTATTCCGTTACGTCAAATTCATCAAAAACCAAGAACCATTCAATCAAAATTCCGCTTGCGGCTTGACCCTCGGGAATCTCGATTTCAATGACGCTGTAATCTTTTTTTGCAATCCAATATTCCTTTATGTCGCCGTCCCACATTCTGTATGCGCCGAATCTGTCGGCGGTTATGCTGCATTCTTTTGTGATTTCCCTCATTTCTTCTTCGGCGGACGAGGAAAAAACAAGCAGACAAAGCGCAAGCGAAATAAAACCAATTAAGCTTTTTATCCCTTTCACAAAGGCACCTCTTTGAATGTTTTCCTTTTTTAAGAATTCAGCAAGTCCAGCGCGTCGGGATAGGCGAAATCAATCTCGTTTTCGATTGCATACTCCCTCGCGCAGGAATCGCGCCCGACGATAAGGACAATGTTACCACATCCGGCAAACGCGAAAAGGAGAAAAACCGCCGCAATCAACACAAGCTTTTTATTCCCGCTCGCTTCATTTTGTCCTTTTCAAATATTATACAATGAACCGGGTATTCAGTCAACGACAGAAAAAAACGCCTCCTTCAAAGAAGGAGGGAAAAACGAACGAAGGATAAATACTCAGCTGCGGGAAAAATACAGATCGGATATAGCAAAATAGTGAAATTATGTCAATTGAGATTTATTAATGCATATTTCCCATCGCGCTGTATACGCATTTTTCCGGGTTATGCTGTTAACGATGGAAATACGAGTTTCAAGCCTTATCAGGCAGCCGATAATAACAACAAAGGCTATTCATCTGGGAAAATGGTTCCTCCGATTTGTTTTCTTTCTTGTCTTCTGTTTCATTTTCTCTCCTGCCTTCTATTCTTCTTAGTAATTTTACATATTTCATGTACAATAACATGACTGAGGTGATGGAATGTCAATAATTGAAGTGAACAACCTTACCAAGCTGTATAGCGGCGGCAAGGTGCGCGGAATAGAAAATATGAATTTCACGGTGGACGAAGGCGAGCTTTTCGGCTTCATTGGCCCCAACGGCGCGGGCAAGTCCACCACCATCCGCATACTTATGAACATATTAAAGCCTACAAGCGGAACCGCCCGGATCTTCGATCTCGACTGCAAAACGCACAGCCGCATCATCAAGCGCGACGTCGGATACATGCCCTCCGAGGTTCGTTTTTATCCCGGCGCCTCCGTAAAGGAGCTTTTGAACTATGCCTGCAGGCTTCGCGGCAGCGCCAAAGGCTGCTGGCGGGAGCTGGCGGATGATTTCCATTTGGACGCTCAAAAAAAATTCGGCGAGCTTTCCATCGGCAACCGGCGCAAGCTTTCCATCATCAATGCAATGATGCACAAGCCCCGCCTTTTGATTCTCGACGAGCCCACCGGCGGCCTTGATCCTTTGATGCAGGAAAAATTCTTCGAAAAGCTGCTGGAATGCAGAAAAAACGGCGCGACCGTTTTTTTCTCCAGCCACAACCTAAACGAGGTTCAGAAATACTGCAGCCGCGTGGCGCTTGTAAAAAACGGACATATCGAAATGATGCCGGACCTCGCCAATCTGCCCATGCATTCCATTGAATTAACCACATCCTCCGATACAGGACAGCTTTTTGACAAAATCCGCGCCGTCGGAATTCACAAATCCGGCAGCAGCATCCGTTTTATGCTTCCCGGAGTGGATCTTTCCACGCTTTTGAGCCTGCTCGCGGGTATGAACATATCCGACGTCGTGATCACCAAGCCGTCGCTTGAGCAGGTTTTTCACAAAATTTATCAAGGAGAGGAGAAAAGCAAATGATCCTTTTTGAACTCAAGCTTCTCTCCCGCAGACTGTTTTCCATGGCGATAACGCTGGTAGTAACCATTTTAATTTTCGTGGGAATTTTTCCCTTCATGGACGAAAGCGGCCTTCTTGTACTGCTCAGCGAAAAGCTGGATCTGGTGCCCAATTTTCTGATCAGAATGCTGGGCCTTGCCGAATTTCCTGATTTCACTCGGTTTCCCCATTATTTCAACCTTTGTATGTTCTATATGCTGATCAAGCTCTCTACTGTCTCAAGCCTTATGGGCTGCGATTCTCTCATCTCAGAGGAAACCGACGGAACCATCGAATTTCTTTACGCCATGCCCCATTCTCGCGCATATATCGCGTTTTCCAAATTCGTGAGCTGCGCAATAACCATCGTCGCGCTCAATGTCCTTTGCGGCCTCGTCTCCTACTTAGCCTTCCTCTATATGGGAGAAGAGCCCACCTTCCTTCCCCGTTCCATCGCCTCTGTAATCCTTCCTCAATTGTGCTATCTCATAACAGGCATGCTGATTTCCTCCTTGCTCAGAAGCTCCCAGTCCGCCTCCACAAGTTCAATGAGCCTGTTTTTCTTCACCTTCATGCTCGGCGTCCTCCCATCCATGATCGGAAAATGGAACAAGCTCGAATACCTCTCCCCAACCACCGCCGTCATCCGCTACGACTTCATGACGGTAGGCTTCCGTCCCTATTGGCCCCAGGTAAACTTTCTGCTTGTCTACAGCATTATAGCGCTCATAACCACCATCGTCATCTACTCAAAAAAGGATATGAAGCTGCAGTAATTGTTTTCGGTGAACAAACAAGCGCAGTCCATAAAAAATCCAATTTCAAAAAGATGAATAAGCTTTCTTTGTATAAAAACCCATCTCCGATAGCCTATATACGCTGTCAGGGATGGTTTTTTTATCGGACGGCTGAACAGGTTCACCGGCATCAGCAATGATATTATTCCGCGCGTAAATATATCATAGGAACCGTCCCTTTGATATATGCTAAACGTAAAAACCGTTCTAAACAGCATCGTTTAAAGTCATCGTAGAATTTTGATCATGGGTCAGTCCTCCGATTCATTTTTTGCGTCCACTTTTGATTGATTCAAAATCCCTTTTACGCTATAATAATACCAAATATTGATAATACAATCAAAATTTTGCAGGAGGAAATACCCATGACGGAAATGGAAAAGAGAACGGCTGCGAAAGAATTTGCGGCTGACTGGAAAGGCCGCGGCGACGAGAAGCAGGAAACGCAGTCTTTCTGGATGGCGCTTCTGCAAAAGGTGTTCGGCGTAGCGGAGCCGGATAAACATATCGAATTTGAGGTGCGCGTGAAATTGAGCCACACCTCCTTTATCGACGGCCTGATCAAATCCACCCGCGTTCTGATCGAGCAAAAGGGTCAGGACGTTGACCTGCGCAAAGGATACAAGCAGTCCGACGGCTCCATGCTCACGCCCTATCAGCAGGCGCGCCGCTATGCGGGCTATCTTCCCCATGATCTGAACCCGCGCTGGATCGTCGTCTGCAATTTCCGCGAATTCCATATTCACGATATGAACCATCCGAACGATGCGCCGGAAATCGTGCTCCTTTCCGATCTTGAAAAAGAGTATTCCCGCCTCAATTTTCTCGTCGATACGGGCGATGAAAACATCAAACGCGAAATGAAAATCTCCATGCAGGCCGGCGAACTGGTCGGAAAAATGTACGACGCATTTTTAAAACAGTACATCGACCCCACAAGCGAACGCACGCTCAAGAGTCTTAACATGCTCTGCGTGCGTCTGGTGTTCTGCCTGTACGCAGAGGACGCGGGTATTTTCGGAAAACCCAATATGTTCCACGACTTCCTTAGAAATCGCGGCATGCAAAGCGGCCGGAAGGCGCTGCGCGAACTGTTCCGCATTCTGGATCAGAAGCCAGAAAACCGCGATCCCTATCTTTTTGAAGATGATCCCGATTTAGCCGCGTTCCCGTATGTCAACGGCGGCCTGTTTTCTGACGAAGATATTGAGATTCCGCCCTTCAATGAGGAAATCTATAATCTCCTTCTGAACCGCGCCAGCGAGGATTTCAATTGGTCGGACATCAGCCCCACCATTTTCGGCGCAGTTTTCGAATCTACCCTGAATCCTGACACCCGCCGCAAGGGCGGCATGCACTATACCTCCATCGAAAACATCCACAAGGTCATCGATCCGCTGTTTCTGGACGATCTGAAAACAGAGCTTACTGAAATCAAAGCCCTCTCCGTCCTCAAAACCCGCGAAAGAAGGCTCACGGAATTTCAAAGCAAAATCGCTTCCCTCAAATTCTTAGACCCCGCCTGCGGCAGCGGTAATTTCCTGACAGAAACCTATCTCGCCCTGCGTAAACTGGAAAACGAAGTTCTGTCCCTTCTCTTTGGCGGACAGATCATGCTGGGCGCAGCCATCGACCCCATAAAGGTGTCCATCAGCCAGTTCTACGGCATAGAAATCAACGATTTCGCCGCCACCGTCGCCAAAACCGCCCTCTGGATCGCAGAAAGCCAGATGATGAAGCAGACGGAAGACATCGTCCACATGAACCTCGATTTCCTGCCGCTGAAATCCTACGTAAATATCGTCGAAGGCAACGCCCTGCGAATCGATTGGGAAACAGTCGTTCCCAAAGCGGAACTTTCGTATATTATGGGTAATCCGCCGTTTGTTGGGTATTCTCTGCAATCTAAAGAGCAGAAAGAAGATATCCTGTCGATTTATGTGGATGAAAAGGGAAAACCCTATAAAACCGCCGGAAAAATCGACTATGTCGCAGGATGGTACTTCAAAGCGGCGCAATTGATGCACGGAACTACTATCCGTACTGCTCTCGTTTCCACAAACTCCATCACGCAAGGCGAACAGGTAGCAGGCGTTTGGAAACCGCTGTATGACCGTTTCGGCATTCACATTGATTTCGCGCACAGAACGTTCCGCTGGGACAATGAAGCAACGGATAAAGCGCATGTGCATTGCGTGATTGTTGGGTTTAGCTGTGCTGAAAATGAAAAACCAAAGCGGCTCTATACAAATGATCGTATGATTACCGCTGATAATATCAATGCATATTTGCTTGATGCAGACAATGTATTTATCGATAACCGTTCCAAACCTATTTGTGCTGTGCCTGAAATGACAACGGGAAATCGCCCCGCAGATGGCGGTCATTTAATAATTGAAGCAGCCGACTATGAAAACTTCATAATAGCAGAACCAAACGCAGTTAAGTATATCAAAAAGTTAGTCGGTTCAGTCGAATTTCTAAATGGCAAAGACAGATGGTGCTTGTGGCTTGTTGGTGCAAGCCCGGCAGAAATCCGCAAGATGCCAGAAATCATGAAAAGAATCGAAGCTTGCCGACTTGATAGACTGGCTTCGCCGGATGCAGGAAGGCGCAAATTAGCAGACTGTCCGTCACTTTTCCGTGAAACCAAGAATCCAGATACATTTATCGTTGTCCCTGCAGTTTCTTCGGAACGCAGACGCTATATTCCTATCGGATTCCTTGACAGCGATACCATCGCTACCAATCTTGTAACGATCATTCCAAATGCATCACTATACCACTTCGGCATTCTAACTTCTAATGTCCACATGGCATGGATGCGAACGGTATGCGGCAGATTGAAGAGCGATTATCGCTATTCAAAGGATATTGTCTACAACAACTTCCCGTGGCCTACACCAACCGACGCACAGAAAACAAAAGTCGAACAAACAGCACAGGCAATCCTCGATGCCCGCGCTCTGTACACGGATTGTTCGCTCGCCGACCTATACGACGAAATAACCATGCCGCCCGAACTGCGCAAAGCTCATCAGCAGAACGATAAAGCCGTAATGGAAGCCTACGGCTTCTGGGGCAGCGTCAAGACCGAGAGTGATTGTGTAGCACGGTTGATGGAAATGTATTCTGAAATGACTATGTACTACAGAACCAATGAATACAATAATTAATTTACGTGGGTAGATAGCCATTTTTTGTGATTGTTCCAACAATTGAGTCCATTAAGTGAATCGAAATACAACAATGAAAATAGGTGCTATGTATGAAAATTAATGATTTCCATCTACTTTTTCATAAAAAATTTCAAATTACTGTACAGACCATTTGGAAGTTCATTAAAATCTTCATTGGTTTTATTCCAACCATACCACGCCATTTGATCATTCTACATAAAAAAGCAATTATTCTATTTGGTAAATTGAAATACAATATCCCGGCTTTTATTTCTTGGTGCGTAAGAACGTACCGTAACAGGTATGGTATTGCCTTTGATTGCTTTTTTCATTTAATAAAAGCAGTAATCCTCTTGATTGTAACCCTCGGTTCTTTTCTTTTCATATTAATATCATCTGAATTAATTCTTCTATCCGAATCCCACTTTCCATATCTAAATCAGCAGTTCTCTACGAAATATATTACTGAATCAGGAGTACTTGGTTCTCAGATTACCTTTGTTTTGATTTGTGTTTCTTTAATAGCTCTAATCTCTAACATTGATCAAAAGTACATTTATGGCGAAAAGCTCATTCATTTAGCGTTCACAAAATACGGAATCAGCTCTTTCAGAACATCTATGATAATAATGTTCTCACTTTTGGTCATCAATATAATACTAATGTTTCAAAAAAAGCCCTTTGCCGCTGTCATTATAGTATACTTAATCACAATGTATCTGGCACTTTTTATTCTTTATCGCTTTTCTTCTGTCTTTCTTAATTCGTATGCTGTAAAGAAAAAACTACTTCGTAGATATTATCGTTGCAACATTACTCACATGAAAAAAGAAAAGCCAAGTGTCCATCATACTTCTTTTCCATTAATTAGTCTTAAAAACATAACAATCAAATATATTTTTGAAAACAATTTCGCGGCACTCTGCGATAATATGGTACTGTACTTTTCACTATTGAAATATACACTTTGTAATCACGTGAAATTGTCTCAAGAATATCATACTGAAACGAATAGTGGTGGGGATATTATTGGTCAAATTAATGAAATTGCACTAACAATGCTTAAGCACGGAAATGCTCTATTTGCTCTTCAAACTTATGTTGCGTTACTGAAAAAGCTAAACTACTATAAAATCACTATTGTTACGGATATGTATCTCTCAAGTGCTCCTGGATTATTTACTGAGGCATTAACCTCCTGTAATAATAAAACCCAAATTAGTCAATACCTATATCTACTCCTTGAGATGGATGCAGAGCTTGTAGAGCAAACCTATCTCTTTGCTACTGTTGATCTTAGTTATTGTCGGTTATCAAAACATCAGCTACTTCATTCTTATATAACGTCTGATATGTATGGAAGTACATATGATCAACTTCTTAAAATATCTTACCTCTCTAAAGAAGATCGAAATGAGTTAATAAACAGTATTCGCTTAAATATTGTTTCCCTATATACCTTTGAACAACTTCGCGAAAATCGCGATTGTCATATTACATGGAAGCGATTACCAGTTTTTTCACGAAATTATCCATTTAACATTCGAAGTGAACCTGTAGCCCATTATATGTTGCGACTAATCGAGACCTCTAATGCAGAGCAATTATGGAGGTTCAGCTTTTTATTTCAGAATAATTCAAAAGATTATCGAGATGAAGTATATGCTAAAATACTTTCCATTTTGTCTGTTCTCACTATGCTCTATCACGAAAACAAACGTGTCTATGAATTCGACCTTAATATTGATGCTGATTCAGTGAAACAACTTTTCAAAGATTTAAATTATCTCGATTGCTCTCTATCCATATCTCAAGCAAAGCAATACTACGATTATACAATACAGCACTATATTAAAGATAAATCTCCCTCGTTTTCTATGCCATTAGGAACGTACCCGTTTAGTCGCTTCTTTGACTTTGATAAAATTGTCGTTGATACAGTATTTGCTTGCTTAATTTGGAAAAACTATCCAGAAGACAGCTTAGATACCATAACTTCTGAATTTAATCTACAGTTCGACAAACAGATATATAATATAATGAAAGAGTTAGGATTATCTCATCCTGAAACCCTTTAATTCGGGTAAATTAGAGGACGGATCTACGATTCAGCATATTTCAGTCATCTCCGTAAAATGAGGTACATCGGCGGATACTCGGATGCAGGAATTTTCAAGTATTTGTCGTTCGACAACCACTTGTTTTGAAAACATCTGTAGATTAAACCTATATGCAATGACCTGTGTTCCGTTCCACATTTTCGTCGTTTTAAGGCTTTTTTACAGTATGTTTTGGTTTTGCTGGCAAATTCGGAACGGAACTTAGGTCGTTTCATACGTTTTCTCGTTCATAATTTGAATCAGATAATCTTTTTATACAAACTTATAAATCCATAAAATTGTTGCCTCAAGCTACCATGCATATCTTATTAATTTCTGTTTTCAAACTATCTTCAATTCAACTTCGCTGACCATCATATTGCGAAGTCCTGCTTCAAGCGGCGATAGCCGCGCTTCATATCGCGTTAGCGATGCATCATAAAAGCAGTTGCCATACAGCAACTGCTTTTTTATTGGAATCCGGCGGCGACCTACTCTCCCGGGCCGTTTCCAGCCAAGTACCATCGGCGCTGAGAGGCTTAACTTCTGTGTTCGGGATGGGTACAGGTGGTGCCCTCTCGCCATTGTCACCGGAAATTGTATTTATATGTGAGCGGGACGTTTGTCCCGGAGTTTTCCTTTTAGGAATCGCATTTGCGATTCTTTTATGTAAAACCGCTTTGCTTTTGCTTGCGGTGGAAAACGTATATGTTGACCGGACTTTCGTCCGGGGAATTTCGGAAATCCGGAATCGTTTTCACGATTCTTCTATATAAATTCCATGGGGCTTTTCGCCTTTTTGGAAGGAATTTTATATGTTAACGGGACACATGCCCCGGTAAATTCCCGAAAAATCGGGAACCGAAGGTTTTGAACTTCAGTTCCCTTTGGAATCCGGCGACGACCTACTCTCCCGGGCCGTTTCCAGCCAAGTACCATCAGCGCTAAGAGGCTTAACTTCTGTGTTCGGGATGGGTACAGGTGGTTCCCTCTTGCCATTATCACCGGAAATTCTTTATTCGGTTG
>JAFWZN010000007.1 GCA_017522345.1 Clostridia bacterium
CAAAGCGCAGCGACTGAAAACGCTTCCCCTTTCCGATCCCCGCCCGGAAATTCCGAAGAATTTCAGGGGATCGGCCCCTCTCATCAAAAAAGGCACTTTTTTGATGACTTGGATGATACTCTTCGTATCATTGCCGTTTGATGAGCATTAACACCTTTATTATCCCAAAGATGAACAGAAACGCTGCTGCATACGGTTGCAAACTAATAATAAAAAGGAGTGCCCCAACCGCATTTAATGCTAACGATAATATACTTTTATTCTTTACCCAAAATGCTTGATCGCATTTTTGCAGAGCAAGGGTTAAGATTCCGGATACCATAATTCCGATTACAACAACAAAATATACCGTCCTCAAATATGGTGCGATTTCGGTAAGGGATAAAAGAGACACTTCCTGAATACTCGTTTCTTTTTTCTGCCCAAAGAAAGGCAGAAAAAAGAACATTGCGATACTGCAATCAAGCAATCCGAATGCCAAGTCGCGAAAATGTTTTTCCTTTTGCTTGGTATCTTCTTCTGCTATGGTCAGCAATTCATCACCAGACAGCAGTTCATCAATTGTTACCCCGAAAAACTTTGCAATTGCTTTCAAAGAATCTATATTGGGGTACCCTCTGCCTGACTCCCATTTAGATATTGCAGTTCGGGACACAAAAAGAACCTCTGCAAGTTCTTCTTGGGTAAGCTCTTTTTGTTTTCGGAGTACCTGTAATTTTTCGTTAAATTCCATAATATCTGCTCTTTCTGAACATAACCGACATACGGTAAATTCAAGTTCATCGATTTTATTCTATCATGCTTATGCAAAAAAACCAAGCTCAAAGTGTTGAATTTGATCTTGGTTTTTATAGTTGTATACAGCATCCGGAATTTTTATATGCTATGTATGAGCTCCTAAAACTACAGCACGAGAAAAGGCATCTAATTCAAAAACGGGATAATGAAAAACGCAACAGATGCAAGCAGATTTACCGCCGCCAGCGATATCAGGGGCGTCCACACGTTATCCGTCTTTTGATAGGACCAGCACATCAAAAGATGAATAGGAAGCTGTACAAGGTAACTGCTGAGTACGCGAGTTATTCCTCCGCGCCAAAGATAATCGATGACCGGCGGAATCAACGTGACAATGGGTATGCACAGATAGGCCAGCCACGGTTTTTTGTAGCATATCGGCGCAAAGGCGAAGCAGTAGTACAAAGCACAGATGCTGATGGGCGCGAAAACCGACAGGATAAAGGTGCCGAGAATCGGCTTAAGGGAAATGAGCAATAGAGGCGTCTGGCTGACAGCCATTTCGACGATCGGAAGGCTTTCCAGCATATCCGTGATATCGAAGCCGAAAAGCGACATTACCCCCAACAGCACGAATTCCGCGACCACAGCCAGGCCTACGGTCACGGCTGCATGTCTTATGTAATAGGGGAAATCGGTTGACACCATAAACCATTCTTCCTTCAGATAGCTGAACATCAGCCACAGCAAAAGAAGGCCGTTGGCAGCGTGATAGCCGATCTCAAGCCATACGCTGTATTCTCGCTGTTCCCAGAGTCCGGCCCCCAGAAAGGGCATGTACATGGGTAAAAGAACAAAGACCCAAATCCAACAGAAAAAGAGGATAATGACCTTGACTTTTTCGGGTTTGCTGGTTGTGGATGGAAAGAGTTTCTCCATAAGACGCCCTCCATATTCTGAAAGTAAAACTTCAGTATTCTACTTAATAAAGCTTACCAGCGTATCCATATCTTTTCTCTTTTTTTCGCGCAGCTTATCGCCGTCCGCGGCATAGCCAAGGGTAATCACGAGGCGAACGGGTTTATCGAGGCCTAAAAGCGCGCGCAGCTTGTCGTCGTCAAACCAGCCGAGGATGCAGGTGGAAAGGCCGAGAGAAGTGGCTTCGGCGCAGATCTGGGCGGCTGCGATACCGATATCGATGGAACGGTAATCGTTGCCCTTGACTTTTGAGCCGAGAGCGGCGGTCTTGTTGTAATTGTCCTCGGAAAGGACGAGAAGGACAGGTGCGTCCGCTGCAAAACGGTTCATGCCCATGCCCATGCAGGCTTTGGCCACAGCCTGATTTTTCTCGCCTCTGACTACGGTCAGGTGATAAGGCTGGGCGTTGCAGGCGGAGGGGGAGAGGCGAAAGGCTTCCAGAATCTTTCCGAGCTTTTCATCTTCAACGGGTCTTAACCGATTGTAGGCGCGGCAGGACTGGCGGGCGGCTGCGATATCCAGATAATCCATTTTTTGCACCCTTTCTTTTTGATCAATACATATCCAGAAGCAGAGGTTCAATTTCGCTCCAGGTAAGACCGGCGGGGATGTTCGGGTGATAGAGGAATTCGAGCATCAGTCGGTCGGCTTCTGTGAGGGCGTAGGTTTCATTTTGATCCGCAAAAAGAATGCTGTCGTAATTGAGATAATGGTCGTTGGCGAGGCCAAGTACGCCGACAAATTCTTCGGCGATCAGGTGAAAGCGCACCTCCTGCGTGGTGACGTCTGCGGCGATTGCGATTTCGGCGTTTGTGATTTGATCGCCATCGTTCCAGAAGGTAAAAAATCCCCAATTGCCTTCCCTGTAATTCGACGCATAAAGACCCATATCGCTAAGGGGAGAAAAATACATCCGAACATCCGCGAGATATTCCGCGGGCGTTATGCATATTTCCGGAATGCCACTAATATTATCCATCAGATACGAAATAAAGCTGTAAAAAAACGAAATGTCGGCGTCGGTGTAATTTCCGCCCAAATACACATGAATGGGTTTGTCCCAGCGAACGGTGTAGTTTCTTGTGTTATTGCAGTATTCGGCCGCGAATGCGCAGTCGCGGAATTGCTCAAGCGCGAGAATTTTGTCGTCCTTCGTGTAGGCGTATGCGCCGGGCGTGAGGACGTGAAGGGCGATAAGGATAGAAAGAAGGAAGGAAATCCGCTTCATGATCAGGCCTCCGATCTGAAAGATTTTGGCGGCGGGAGGGGCCGCACGAATTTCGCAGCAAAGGGGGAATAGTTTTCGCGGTAAAATGCATTGTAGGCTTGAAAATCGATTTTCATATTCACGCCCAGAAGCTCCATCTGAACGCCGAACACGTCCGCAGTTACACGAAGCGGCTGAAAGCCGTTTCTGATATAGAATAGACGCCGTTTTTCACGCTGAACGAGATTCGATGCATTTTCTTCATAGATGCTTTCGATTTCCACAAAGAAGCCGCTTGGTGCATAGGTATTTAAAAGCGTTTTGATGAAGGCAGTGCCTGAACCGTTGCCGCGCTCCTTTGGAGAAACGGCGAGGTAATCCAGCATAACGGCTTTTTTTCCGTTCAGCGTGATGGCAAAGCCCAGAAAGCGCGTTTTTCCGCACGGTAAGACTTTTTCCGCGTACCAAACGTCGGCTTTGCGCTTTCGCCAGGCGGACATTAGGATAATGACAGGTTTTCGCTCGGCGCGCGGAAAGGCGCCCCGATACAAGCGAATCAGATTCCGCCATTCACGTCTGGTTTCGATTGGTCGGATGACGATTTTGGATGAATGTGTTTTCATAGAGCATAATGGGGGAGCTTTTTAGGTTGCACGCCTTAAAAACTCCCCTTCAATCTTTTATTTTTCCAGCATTTTGTTTACGCGTGCAAACAGCGTTGCATCTAAAAGGCACGCCACTTTTACGCCATTTTCCAGATATTCTTCGCTTTCCACCTGCCCCTGCGAGTGCAGAACAGAAAGGACATTTCCTTTGTCGTAGGGGATAAGCAGCTCGACCGGGTGGCGCAAAGCCGCAATGCGCTCGGAAATAGCGTTTTTAAGGTTGTCGCGGCCGCGGCCGGTGCTGGCAGAAATCATAACCGCGTCGGCGGGCTCAATAATCGCGCTGATTTCGGCCTTGTCGCACTTATTGAGAACCTCTAAAACCGGCTTTCCCTGCGCGCCCAGCTGATTCAGTACATCGTAGACGACCTCCCTTTGCTGCTTGTAGAAGGGCGAGGATAGGTCGCTGACGATTAAGAGGAGATCGGCTGACAGCGCTTCTTCAAGCGTCGACTTGAACGCTTCGACCAGCGCGTGGGGGAGTTTGTTGATAAAGCCTACGGTGTCAACCATCATGCATTTGCGGTTGTCGGGTAGATCAACCTGACGAATCACGGGATCGAGGGTAGCGAAAAGCTTATCCTCAACCAGCACGTTCGAGCCGCTCATGGCGTTTAACAGCGTGCTTTTGCCGGCGTTGGTGTAGCCGACCAGCGCGACGGTGGTCTCGCCCATTTTGGTTCTTCGGGCGCGGCGCATACTTCTTTGACGGGTAAGTTCATCCAGCGCCTTGGTCAGATCGTCAATGCGATTTCTGATGTGGCGGCGATCCGTTTCAAGGCGCGTTTCGCCGGGACCTCTGGTTCCGATGCCGCCGCCCAAGCGCGAAAGCGCCTGAGAGGAACCGGCAAGACGAGGCAGGCGATACTTCATCTGCGCAAGCTCTACCTGCAGTTTGCCTTCGGCGCTCTGCGCGCGGCGGGCGAAGATGTCCAAAATGAGCGCTGTTCTGTCGATTACGCGAACGCCCAGCGCGTTTTCAAGGTTTTTCTGCTGCGCGCCTGTGAGCTCGTCGTCCAAAATGGCAAGATCGACTTCGAGCGTCTGGCACATCAGCGACAGCTCCTCGGCCTTTCCGCTTCCGATGAAGGTAGCCGGATCGGGCTTTGTACGCTTTTGCAGGATTTTGCTCACGATTACGGCGCCGGCGGTGCCGGCAAGGCTTGCAAGTTCGTCCAGAGATTCTTCGCTGTCGGTTGAGATCAGCATGACCTTTTCGGAGGTATCGACAATGCCGCCTTCACGAATGGCTCTTTGCACGCGCTCTTCGCTCTGCTCGATTTCGCGAAGCCATTCCTTCTGCGGAATGCGGCCGGGCTTTACCGGGCCAAAGCGCAGTACGGAAAGCTGATTGTATTCAAGGTCGCCTAAAAATGCGGCGCTGATGCCGGTGGCGCGTCCGTCCTGAACGCCGACTGCCACCATCGCGTCGAAGCGCAGAAGCCTGAGCGCCTGGATATCGACCATGGAAAGATTGGCGTTTCCGCCCGGATGCGTGTGGATGCAGCGAAAGCCGGTCAGACGATCGAAATTACGTCTTAAATGCATTTCGGTTAATCCGATGGACGAAATGTTGCCAATGGCGACTTCCAGAATCTCGCCGTCGCGGCTTAAATACACCATCATTTCGCGGTTCAGCATATCCGTGTAGCGGATCAGAAGCGCGATCAAACGGTCGGGCAGGAACTGGTCGCGCGCAAACTGGATGTCGTACATGCGATCCATTTCCTGGATGAGCGATTCTCGAATACCTTCAAGATTTCCGTGTATCATATGCTTTTACTTTCCCTTCGCCATTTTAACGGGCGAAATGTTCCAGATCTCTTCTGCGTACTGGCCGATTGTGCGGTCGGAGGAGAAGATTCCTGCGTTGGCGATATTGATAAGGCACTTGCGCGCAAACGTCTTTTTGTCGTTCGCAGCGGCAGTGAACGCGCCGATTCTGGCTTCCTGATAACGCATAAAGTCGTTAAGCACGTAATAGTGGTCGGGCTTATGCCAGGAAGCGCCTTTGAGGAGAGAATCGTGAAGCTCCTTAAGATCGCCGTTTTCGTCCTCAATACCGAGGCCGATAAGCGCATCCACCGCGCGCTTTACGCGGGGCGTGGAGGCATAGATGACATTGGGATCGTAGAAATCGCGGATGGATTCGATTTCCTTGATGTCCGCGCCGAAGATGACTTCGTTTTCAACGCCCGCAGCCTCTGCGATTTCGATGTTCGCGCCGTCGAAGGTGCCGATGGTGAGGGCGCCGTTGAGCATCAGCTTCATGTTGCCTGTGCCGCTGGCTTCGGTGCCGGCGGGGGAAATCTGCTCAGAGAAATCCGCCGCAGGGATGATCTTCTCGGCATAAGAGCAGTTGTAGTTCGAAACAAAGCAAACGCGCATTTTGCCGTTCACGTCGGGATCGTTATTGATGATGTCAGAAAGCGCGCTGATAAAGCGGATGATGGCCTTGGCGCGGGCGTAGCCGGGCGCGGCCTTTGCGCCGAAGACAAAGCACACGCTCGGGAAATCCTTGAGATTTCCTTCTTTAAGCTCCATATAAATGTCGTACAGGGACAAAGCGTTCATCAGCTGTCGCTTGTACTCGTGCAGGCGCTTGACCTGAACGTCGAACAGGAACTCGGGGGGCAGGGTGACGCCTTCTTTTTCGGAAACGTACTTGGAAAGCTGCGCCTTCTTCTCGGCCTTGACGCGCAGGAAATCGTCGATCATTTCATCGTCGATTTTTTCTTCCAGACCCTTCAGCATGGAAAGATCGGTCATGAAGCCCTTGCCGATGTATTTTTCGATCATTTCGGCGAGCTCTTTGTTGCAAAGGCCGAGCCAGCGGCGCTGAGTGATGCCGTTGGTCTTATTCTGGAACTTTTCGGGCGCAATCATGTGCCACTTTTTGAAAAGTTCTTTCTTTAAAAGCTCGGTGTGCAGTTTTGCAACGCCGTTGACCGCAAAGCCCATGTACACGGCGAGATCCGCCATGGAAACCGCCGTTCCCTGAATGATGCGCATGCCGGTTTCGGACACGCATTTTTTATCGATCTTTTTGATGATCTTTTCAATCTCGGGGGATACGGAGGCGACGAGAGAGAGATCCCACTTTTCAAGCGCCTCGGGCATAACCGTGTGGTTGGTGTAGGCGAAAACCTGCTTTGCATAGCTCATGGCGCGGGCAAACGCTACGCCGCGCTTCATGAACTGGCGGATGAGCTCGGGGATGGCGATGACGGGATGGGTGTCGTTTAACTGAATGGCGGTGTCGCGCACGAAGAAGCGATAGTTGTTTCCGTGCTTTTTTTCATACTGACGGAGGATGTCCTGAACGGACGCGCTGGCGAGAACATACTGCTGCTTGAAGCGCAGGCGCTTGCCCTCGATATCCCAGTCGTTGGGATAGAGAACCTTGGTGATGTCCTCGGCTTCGTTTTTGTTCGCGCAGGCTTCCTTATATTTGTAGTTGTTGAACGCCTGGAAATCAAACTCATGAAGGCTTTCCGTCTGCCAGAGGCGGAGAGTGCCTACGTTGTCAGTGCCGTAACCGATGACAGGCATGTCGTAGGGCACTGCCAGAACGTTTCCGGTCGCCATTTCGATTACGACTGCGTGCTCGTCCATGCGGACGGACCACGGATCGCCGCACTTGGTCCAGTCGTCCGGAATTTCGTACTGCGCGCCGTTTACAATTTCCTGCTTGAACAGGCCGTAGCGATACCTAAGGCCGTAGCCAGTCAGGGGCAGATCCATGGTCGCTGCGGAATCCAAAAAGCAGGCTGCGAGGCGGCCGAGACCGCCGTTTCCGAGCGCGGCGTCCTCAACATCCTCCAAAATGGCGAGATCAACGCCTCTTTCAGAAAGGAGAAGCTTCACCTCGTCCAAAGCGCCCATGCAGAAAAGGTTGTTGTATATAAGTCTTCCCGTCAGAAACTCGGCGGAAAGATAGAAAGCGCTGCGCTTCTTGGCGCGGGCGCGCTCGCTCATCGCCCAGTTTTTGCCGATGGCAAGCAGGGAAGCCTCGCCCAGCGCCTCGGAAAGCATGTTCGCATTGGCTTCCTGAAGAGAAACGCGGTGTTTGGATAAAAGAATACGCTCTGCGTCTTTGATAAGCGTCTTTGCATGAATCATTTTTGCGTCAGATCCTCTCGTAGAATTGATTGAGCTCTAAATATTTCGCGGCAAGCTCGTCCGTAAGCGCATCTTTTTCCATGCGCCAGCGCCAGTTGGTGCCGCCGACGGTGCCGGGCGTGTTCATGCGCGCGGAGCCGTCCAGATTAAGAATGTCCTGCATGGGAATGATGGAAATGCAGGCGGGGCTGCCGATGGCGGCCTCGATCATGCTGTCGGAAATGGTTTCCCGCTCGGGAAGATTCTCCAAAGCAAATTTTTTGCTGTTTTCGTCAAGCTGGCTCCACCAGCCGAGGAGAGTATCGTTGTCGTGCGTGCCGGTGTAGCAGATGCTGTTCTCAACGACGTTGGCAAGGAAATGGGGATTATCCGTTTCTCCGCCGAAGCCGAAGGAAAGAACGCGCATGCCGGGATAACCGCAGAAACGGAGCAGACGCTGAACGCGCTTGGACACAACGCCCAGGTCCTCCGCGATGACGTTGAGCTCGGGGAGCTTTCGTTTAACGGTTCTGAAAAAGCTCTTGCCCGGGGCCTTTTCCCACTTGCCCACGCGCGCATTGGGCGCGCCGGCGCGGATGGAATAGTAATTGGCGAAGCCGATAAAGTGGTCTACGCGCACCATATCATAAAGATCCAGCGTGGTCCTTAAGCGATTGAGCCACCACTCGTAGCCGGTCTTTTTGAGCTTTTTCCAATCGTAGAGGGGATTGCCCCAAAGCTGGCCGTCCTCGGAGAAATAATCCGGCGGAACGCCCGCGACCTTATAGGGACGTCTGTCCTTGTCCAGCTGGAACATCTCGGGATCGGCCCATGTGTCGGAGGAGTCTTCCGACACGTAAATCGGGATGTCTCCGAAGATCGAAACGCCGTTTTGATTTGCGTAAGATTTCAGCTGCGTCCACTGCCTGAAGAATAAATACTGAGTGTACTTATAGAAATTGACCTCGTCGCCCAAAATGCGTCCATAGTGCTCGAGCGCCTTTTCTTCGCGCATGCGGATGGCGATATCCGGCCATTCGGTCCACATTTTGCCGCCGAAGTAGTCTTTGACAGCCATGAAAAGCGCGTAATTCGCGATGGCGGGATGCTTGGAGACAAAATCGTCCACTTCGCCCTTTACACGCGCAAAAGACTCCTCAAAGCTCTTTCGAAGCGCGCGGACGTGATTCTCCTTCGCGCGTTCAAAGCTGGTTTCATAGGCGTTTTTAAAGCTCTCAAGATCGGCTTTGAGATATCCGTCTTCCTTGAGCTTTCTTAAGTCGATCATATACATGCTGCCGGCGTGGGTGCAGGTGCTCTGGTATGGAGAATCGCCGTAGCCGGTAGGGCCGACGGGCAGAACCTGCCAGATGGACATTCCTGCTTTTTTGAGCCAGTCAACAAATGTATAGGCTTCTTTTCCCAAAGTTCCGAACATACCCTCGGTAGGAAGGGAGGTAATGTGGAGAAGAACGCCGCTTTGTCTCATGGAAATCCTTCCTTTGCATACGTTATCAATTATAGATTATAGAGAAGGCGGGTTAAGTGTTCAACGCATTTTGATTCCTTATAAGATTTTAACGCAAAATTGATTTTTAGGGCATAAAAAATCCTCGCCGAGAATCGACGAGGATACAAAAATGAAGCTTTTTACTTTTACTTCGCGGCCTTGGCCTTTTCAACGAGGGCGGTGAACGCCTTGGGATCGCTGATGGCGAGCTCGGAGAGCATCTTGCGGTTGATGTTGATGCCGGCGACCTTGAGGCCGTTGATCAGCTTGGAATAGGAGATGTCGTTGGCGCGGGCAGCTGCGTTGATGCGGGCGATCCACAGACGGCGGAACTCGCGCTTCTTCAGCTTGCGGCCGATGTATGCATAGCGAAGCGAACGGCGAACCTGCTCGCTGGCTGCACGGTACTGCTTGCTCTTCGCTCCAAAGTAACCTTTGGCGAGCTTAAAGATCTTACGACGCTTTTTCTGTGCGTTAACTGCACGCTTAATTCTTGCCATTGATGATTCGCCTCCTTACTTGTACGGAATCAGTTTCTTCATGGTGCGGCCTTCGGTTACGGTGAGGTACGCAGCCTTGCGAAGGTTACGGGTACGCTTGGTGGGCTTTTTGGTGAGGATGTGGCGCTTGAAGGCCTGAGCATGCTTTACCTGACCGGACTTGGTAAGCTTGAAGCGCTTTGCGGCGCCCTTGTGCGTTTTCTGTTTGGGCATGGGATGTTCCTCCTCTCGTTATTCCTTCTTCGTATCGCGCGGACCAACCATCATGGTCATCTGTCTGCCCTCAAGAGCGGGGCGGCGCTCGACCGTGCCGTAGTCCTTAATGCGCTCGGCAAACTCCTGCATAACCTGCTGGCCGATTTCGCTGTGGGCGATCTGGCGGCCGCGGAAGCGGATGGTTACCTTCAGCTTGTTGCCGTCTTTCAAGAATTTGACAGCCTGACGGAACTTAACGTCAATATCGTGATCTTCAATCGTGGCAGACAGCTGGATGCCCTTCGTCTCCATGACCTTCTGATTCTTCTTGATCTCGCGTTCCTTTTTGGACATCTCGAAGCGGTACTTGCCGTAGTCCATCAGTTTGCATACCGGCGGGTGGGCGTTGGGAGCGATGTTTACAAGATCCAGCTCCTGCTGTTCGGCAAGCTCCAAAGCCTGCGCGGTGGGCATGATGCCAAGCTGTTCGCCATTCTGATTGACCACGCGAACTTCCCTTTCGCGGATCTCTTCGTTAATCATCAGATCGTTAATGGGACACACCTCCTGAACTCGTCTTACACGAATAAAAAAAGACCGATGCCATCAAAAGCACCGCTCCAACACATGCCCGGGCGCAGACTGAGCCCGAAACAAAAATATGTGTGAACCAAGCTGGCAATGCCGCAAGGTGAGAAGCGGTAACTTCTGCTTTGACTATGGCATGATACCATAGGGGGAAGATTTTGTCAAGGCGGGAAATGCGAATTCACTAAAAATATACATTCCGTCTTGCAAAATAAGGGAAAATCCGATACAATAAGATTATATCAAAACGGGAGGGAATTGTAAATGGCTGATGCGTTAAAGAAAAGAAGCGAGGTAAAAATCGAGGATACCTGGCGCCTTGAAGATATTTATGAAAACGAAGAAATCTGGGAGAGCGATTTTCAGAAAGCCAAAGGAATGATCGAAACGCTCAAGTCGTATGCCGGAAAGCTTCACGAGGAAGACAAGCTTCTTGAGATGCTCAAGGAATATTATGAAGCGGAGCGCGTGGTTGAAAATCTGTTCTGCTATGCCAGAATGCGCCGTGACGAGAATAACGCCGATACGCGCTATCAGGGTCTGGTCGCCAGAATGGGAAGCCTGATGACCGAGTTTTCCACGAATCTTTCCTTTGCAGCTCCGGAGCTTCTTTCAGCGCCCGAAGGCTATCTTGAGGGCCTTATGAATCAAGAAGCGTTTTCCGATTACACCACGTTTATCGATGATCTCATCCGCCGCCGCCCGCATACGCTTTCTGCCGCGGAAGAGAAAATCGTCGCCATGGCCGGCGAACTGTCCGGCGCGCCTTCGAATATTTATAATATGCTCAACGACGCGGACATGCGCTTTGGCGAGATCGAAGACGAAAACGGCGAAAAGGTGAAGGTCACCCATGCCAACTATATTCCGCTGGTCATGAACGAGTCGAGAGATGTGAGAAAGGCTGCGTTTGAAGCGCTGTACAACACCTACAAGGGTTATTCCGCGACCATTCCCGCGATTTATTCCGCGAATGTCAAAAAGGACGTCTTCTATGCCCGCACCGGCAAATATGAAAGCGCGCTTGTTTCGAAGCTCGAGCCCGACTGCGTGCCCCAGAGCGTGTATGACAATCTGATTCTTGCGGTCAACGAGCATGTTTCTTCCCTTCAGAAATTTGTCGGAATCAACGCGAGACTCAATAAGCTCGACGACATGCATTTTTATGATCTCTACCTTGCGCCGAAACTCGGCTTTGATATTAACCTGCCCTTCTCCGAGGCGTACGACATGGTCGTTGACTGCCTCAAGGTTCTGGGCGAGGATTATAAGGAGGTTCTCCTTCGCGCCAAGAACGAAAGATGGATCGATCCCTATGAGAACGAAGGCAAGTCCTCCGGCGCGTACAGCTGGGGCACGTATGACTCTCACCCGTACGTTCTTGTCAACTATAAAGAAGACCTCGACCATCTTTTAACCGTTGCGCACGAGATGGGCCACTCCCTGCACACCTGGTATTCCAATACCCAGCCCTATCCCAAGAGCGGCTACAGCCTGTTTGTTGCGGAGGTTGCTTCCACGGTAAACGAAGTGCTCGTTCTTATGGAGCTTATGGACAGACATGCAGGCGACAAGAGCGCGATGGCATATCTGCTTTATAACCTGCTCGACTCTTTCCGCGGCACCGTCTTCCGTCAGACCATGTTTGCCGAATTTGAGAAGATCGCCCACGAAATGTGTGAAAAGGGTCAGCCGCTGACGGCGGAAAGCCTGAACAGCGTATACGCCGACCTCAATAAGAAATATTACGCCAATCTTGAGTTTGACGAATTGATTTCCTATGAGTGGATGCGCATTCCGCACTTCTATCGCTCCTTCTATGTCTACAAGTACGCCACCGGCTTCTCCGCCGCCATGGCGATTGCGGGCATGATCCGAAAGGAAGGCGCGAGCGCCGTCGAAAGATACAAAAAGTTCCTCCATGCCGGCGGAAGCCTGTATCCGATCGAGGCTTTGAAGCTTGCGGGCATCGATATGTCCTCTCCCGAGCCCGTCAGAAAGGCGCTGGATGAGTTCGATCAGCTTCTTAAGAAGTACGAGGAAGTTACGAAGGATATGTAATCATCTTAGGGGCGCGTTTGCGCCCTTTTTCTTTGGAGTAAGATATGAACGACAGAGAAATTTTGGAGATTGCGCTTAAGCAGTCCGCGTGGGATATGAGCTGCGATGCAGGCGATTTTTTGAAAGAAGAGCCTGTGGTTGTGCTTTCGAAAAGCGATAAGCGCAAGAAAAAGTTTATGGCGGATGTGAATGTGTTTGAAATACAGAGTTACGGAACGAACGTGGTTGCGTCCGTATGCCCGGAATTGGAGGAATCAGCCCGCGCATTCCTGTCTGGAAAAGACCCGGAGCGCGCGTTTGAACCTAAAGCGATCATTGAAATAAACAGAATTCTGAACCGGCATGGGTATGAGGTCGCGTTCATGGGACTGAATTTCCTTCCGAGGATGGAGCTTATGAGGGCGATTGAGTGTCCATATGAAACGCGCCTGCTGGAAAAGGGAGAGTTTGAGCATTTGTATACGCCTTCCTTTTCAAACGCGCTTTGTGAGGAAAGGAAGCATCTGGACATACTGTGCGCTGCGGCGTATGAGGGAGGGCGGGAAATCGGCCTTGCCGGATGCTCGATGGACGGAGAGGAGATGTGGCAGATCGGAATTGACGTTCTTGCTGAGTACAGAAAACAGGGCGTGGCATCAGCGCTCACGAGCAAGCTTGCGCTTGAGGTTTTGCGGCGCGGAAGGGTTCCTTTTTACGGCTGCGCGTGGGCGAATGTGAAATCGCACAGAAATGCGGCCAAATGCGGCTTCCGAGCCGCATGGGCGACGATGACCGCCAAGAAAATCAAACCGGAAAGAGAGGAGACAAAATGATTCTTACCTATCTCGGAACCGCTGCGTCGGAAGGCTGGCCGGCGTTTTTCTGCAGATGTCCCATTTGCCGGGAGGCGCAGAAAAGGGGCGGCAAGGATTTTAGAAACCGCGCCTGCGCGATCGTGGACGAGGATCTGCTTCTTGATATATCTCCGGACATTTATGCGGCGAGAAAGCATCAGAATGTGGATCTTACGCGCATCAAAAACGTGCTTTTCACGCATTCCCACAAGGACCATTTTAATCCCGAGCTTTTGAGGTGGTATGCGCCGAATTTTGCTGCCGAAAACGACAGAACGCCCCTTATGCTGTACGGGTCAGAGGGCGTAAAAGCGGTTTTTGACAGGCTTAACGATATCTGGAGAAGCCACTATTCCGACGGCTGGTTTTCCTTTTGCGCGCTTGAGGAATTCAAGCGCACGCAGATTGACGAAAATACCTTCGTCACCATGTTTCCCGCCATCCATTCGATCGACGACGCGTGCATCTACCTAATCGAGCGTAACGGCAGAAAGCTTTTCTACATGCACGACAGCTGCATGCTGAAGGAAGAGGTTCTCAAGGCGCTGGAGGGTGAAAACATCGATTGTTTTTCCATTGACGCGACAAGAGGCGTGATCAAAACGCCCGAAAATGTAAACGCGCACCATATGGGATTTGACGCGGTTTTGAAAATGCGCAGAATCTTCATCGAAAGAAAGATCGGACGGGAGGACAGCAGGTATATTGCCAATCACATCTGCATTCATTCCTGCACGGATGAAAGCGGAAAAATGTATTTTCATGAGGATATGGAGAAGCTGCTCCATGGAACGGGCGCTTTTCCGTCCTTCGACGGAATGAAGGTTCAAATCTAACGCGCGCAGAAAAAACGCCTGCAAACGGATCGCTATGTCGTTTGCAGGCGTTTTTATGCGCTTATTCTTTGCTTTTTTTCTTAAAGAGGCTTCTTTCGGGCTTATTGTAGGTGAAGCCCTCGCCGCCTACATCGTGCACTTCGCTTACGACGATGAACGCTTTGGGGTCTTCGGACTGGATGATGTGCTTCACTTTTACGATTTCACGGCTGGAGACCACGCAATAGAGCATGCTGACTTCGTTTCCTGTGAACATGCCCGTTCCTTTGAAAAGGGTTACGCCGCGCTCAAGCTCATTCATGATGCGCTCGGAGATGACGTCCGCCTTTTTGGTGATGATGTTGAAGGCGCGGGAGGATTTGCTGCCTTCAAGGATGAAGTCCATGAGCTTGGTGGAAATAAAGATGGTGACCATCGCGTAAAGACCTTCCGCCGGGGAGAAGGCGATGGCGGCTGCGATGACGACGATCATGTCCAGGATGAAAAGCACCCAGGCTATCGTGAGATGGGGGACTTTCCGCTGAATCATCTTGGCGGCAAGATCCGTGCCGCCGGTGGTGGCGTCGCCCAATACGACAAGACCTAAGCCGATGCCCAGGATTGCGCCGCCGAAGATGGCGGCGAGCAGCGGCTCAACCTCTGGGATGGGGAGCTTGAGCGTATCCAAAAATAGGGACAAAAGCGCGGTGGAGATCAGCGTCTTTACGATGAACGCGCGCCCTTCCTGTTTCCACCCCAAAAGAAACAGAGGAAGGTTCATGGCGAAAGACAGAGCGCCGATGGGCAGCACCTTGCCGCTCAAATAGTGAAAAATGGTCGCTGCGCCCGATACGCCGCCGGGGGCGATCTTGGCGGGAACCAGGAATATGTTGTATGAGATCGTCATGACGAAAACGCCTGCAACGATCAGAAAAAGGCTTTGAATCCATTCGCGAACTTTAGAATTCATACTTCACCTCAATGTCGCTTCGTTATAAAAACAAAACGTCTTATCAAAAAGGAAGCGAAGGGGCATTTTTTTCGAATGCCCCTTCGTAGGGTTTCCTTATGGGTTTTGTTTATTCTTCGGTGGGTTCGACAATCGCGATGTCCAAAGCGTCCAGCTGTTCCTGCTTGACGTCGGCGGGGGTCGCCATCATGAGGCAGGCGGCGTTGGAGGCTTTCGGGAAGGCGATGACGTCGCGCAGGGATTCGCTCGCGGTCAGAATCATGGTTAAGCGGTCGATGCCGAAGGCGAAGCCGCCGTGGGGGGGCGTTCCGTACTTGAAGGCGTCAAGCAGGAAGCCGAAGCGGTGCTGGGCTTCTTCCTTGGTGATGCCGATTAAGTCAAACATCTGCGCCTGAACGTCGGCGTTATGGATGCGGATGGAGCCGGAGCCCATTTCGATGCCGTTCATGACGAGGTCATAGGCCTTGGCGCGGACGTTGCCGGGATCCTTTTCGATGTTCTCCGCGTCTTCCTCCATCCAGCTGGTGAAGGGATGGTGCATGGCGACAAAGCGGTTTTCTTCCTCGTCGTACTCCAAAAGCGGGAACTCGGTGACCCAGAAAAGGTTGTATTTGTCGGGGTCGATCATGCCGTGGCGCTTTGCGATTTCGCATCTGAGCGCGCCCAGCGCCTGCAGAACGACGGCCTTTTTGTCGGAGGCAAAGAAGACGATGTCGCCCGCTTCGGCAACGAATACTTCCTTCACGGCTTCAACCAGCTCGGGGGTGAGGAATTTGTTAAAGGAAGACTTCGCGGTTCCGTCGGCATTGATGACGATGTAGGGAAGGCCCTTTGCGCGGTAGGTTTTTACAAACTCGGCGTAGGAGTCGATTTCCTTGCGGGTCATCGCGCCCAAGCCCTTTGCGTTAATGCCGCGAACCTGTCCGCCCTCTTTTACGCAGTTTTCAAAAAGCGGGAAGCCGCATAAGGCCGCTTTCTCGGTGAAATCCTTGATTTTCATCTCAAAGCGGGTGTCGGGCTTGTCGCTTCCGTAGTTTTCCATGGCGTAGCGCCAGGTCATGCGCGGAAGGGGCAGAGCGATGTCGATGTTCTTGACCTTCTTGAAAACAGCGGCAAACGCGCCTTCAACCACGGTCTGGATGTCGTTAGGCTCGATAAAGCTCATTTCGATGTCCAGCTGGGTAAACTCGGGCTGACGGTCGGCGCGGCTGTCTTCGTCGCGGAAGCAGCGGGCAACCTGATAATACTTGTCAAAGCCGGACAGCATTAAAAGCTGCTTGTAAATCTGGGGAGACTGGGGAAGGGCGTAGAACGTTCCGTGGTGAAGGCGGGAGGGCACCAGGAAGTCGCGCGCGCCTTCGGGCGTGGATTTGGTGAGAATCGGGGTTTCGATCTCGTAGAAGCCGTTTGCATCCATGTAGGAGCGGATGGTGGAAACGATCTGGGAACGAGTGCGCAGGTTGTTCTGAAGCTTGGTTCTTCTCAGATCCAGATAGCGGTACTTAAGGCGTACAAGCTCGTTTTCCTCGGCTTTGTCGTCGATGTAGATCGGCGGGGTCTCGGACTTGTTTAAAAGGGTCGCGTCCTTTACGAACACTTCGATTTCGCCGGTTTTAAGGTCTTTGTTTACGGCGTTTTCGGCGCGCATGCGGACTTCGCCTACGGCTGTCAAAACGTATTCGGCTCTTAAGGATCTGCCCATTTCGAAAATTTCTTTTCCGCAGACACTCTCTTCGAATACCAGCTGAACGATGCCTTCGCGGTCGCGCATCCATACGAATACAACGCCGCCGACGTCGCGGGTTCTCTGTACCCAGCCGGAAAGATGAACTTCTTCTCCGGCGTTTTCACGGGTTAAAAGGCCGCAGTAATGATCTCTTTTATAGGTAAGCATATCTTTTACACTCCTTGCTTGATGAATTTCACGATTTCGTCCAGCGGGATTTCGGCTTCTTCGTGGGTTTCCATGTCGCGTACCTTTGCAACGCCCTTTTCAAGCTCGTCGCCCGCTAAAACAACGACCTTGGCCGCGCCCAGTTTGTCGGCATATTTGAACTGCGCTTTCATGCTGCGCGCGCAATGGTCAAGATCCGCCTTGATGCCGAAAATGCGGAGGTTTCTTACGAGCTTTTCGCCCGCAAGGCGCGCTTCGTCGCCCATCGTGACGATGAATGCGTCGATCAGGCGCGGGGCCTGCGCCTGAAAGCCCAGCATATCCTGAACCATTAAAATTCGCTCAACGCCCATGCCGAAGCCGATGCCGGCCATCTCGGGGCCGCCCAGCTGCTCGACGAGGCCGTCGTATCTTCCGCCGCCGCATACGGTCAGTTCGCTGCCGTCGGGCATTTTGGTGATGATTTCAAATACGGTCTTGGTGTAATAATCAAGGCCGCGGACGATGCCCTTGTCCACTTCGTAATCAACGCCGAGCGCGTTTAAGTATCCCTTTAATTTCTCAAGATGATTGGCGCAATCGTCGCACAGCATGTCGAGCATCGCAGGCGCGCCCTGAATGAGGTTTTTGCACTTGGGATCCTTGCAGTCGATAATGCGCATGGGATTTCGGTCGAATCTTCCGCGGCAGGTTTCGCAAAGATCGGGAAGCAGCGGCTCGAGGAATGCCTTGAGCGCGTCGTTATACGCCTTTCGGCAAGTGGGGCAGCCGATGGAATTGATGCGAAGGGACAGACCGTGCACGCCGTTTCCTTCGAGTACGTCCATGGCGAGGCGGATGATTTCCGCATCAATGGAAGCGTCCTTTGCGCCGAATACCTCAACGCCCAGCTGATGGTGCTCGCGAAGGCGGCCGCTCTGCGGCTTTTCATAGCGGAAAACGGGGCAGGAGACATAATACATCTTCTGCGGAAGCGGCTCGGCGTATAAGTGCGCTTCGATCATGGCGCGCGCCGCGCCCGCCGTTCCTTCGGGTTTCAAGGTGATGGAGCGGTTGCCCTTGTCAAAGAAGGTGTACATTTCCTTCTGCACAACGTCGGTTGTGTCGCCGACGCCGCGCTGAAACAGCTCCGTATGCTCAAACACGGGGGTGCGGATTTCGCGGTATCCGCCCAGCGCGCACATGCGGCGCATCGTATCTTCGATTTTATGCCAGCGATGACTGTCCTTGGGAAGCATATCCTGAGTGCCCTTGGGCGCCTGCGTAAGCATAATTTGGTCATCTCCCTTCAAAAAGTGCGGTCATATATGAAATCAATAAAAAAACCTTTCGACCCGCCGTAGGGACGAAAGGATACTTCGCGTTGCCACCCTGCTTGAACGGAACATTTCCGCCCGTTCATCTCAAGCCTCTTCTATCGCCGAGGGCGCGCCGCGGTTTCCCGCGCGAGGCTCACGGGCCGTCTTTCGCATGCTCCTAATCGCAGACGCTTCCACCCAATGCGCCTTTCTCTTGTGCGAAGGAAGTATGCTACTTCTCCCGGTCACAGCCGATATATGAATGATTTCATGCAAAAAGTATATAAGCGCGCGGGAATTTTGTCAAGGGGAATTTGGTAAAGTTCATAATATGGAGGTATATGATGGGAAGAAATAAAATGCATAATGAATACAGGCATATGTGAAACATGGGATGAAAACCCGGCATTTACGTTATCTCTCCTTCCGTCTCGGCTTGCGCCGAGCCGCCATTCCCGTCAGAGGAAGGCCCATTGAGGAGAAGAAAGCAGAGACATAAAACGGGCCTCTGCACATGCAAAGGCCCAAGTCATCAAAAAAGTGCCTTTTTTGATGAGAGGGGCCGATCCCCTGAAATTCTTCGGAATTTCCGGGCGGGGATCGGAAAGGGGAAGCGTTTTCAGTCGCTGCGCTTTGTGAAAACGCGCGATTTTGCCGTACATGCC
>JAFWZN010000038.1 GCA_017522345.1 Clostridia bacterium
GGAAAGGGGAAGCGTTTTCAGTCGCTGCGCTTTGTGAAAACGCGCGATTTTGCCGTACATGCCGCCAAAATCGATTGAAAATGGAGAGGGAGTGCGCTCCCTCTCCATGCCTCACCCAGAGGTTTGTTGATGGTCTGAGGGACGCTCCTCCCGGAGTGTCCCTACAATTTCTAACGAAACATTTGCAATTGTCGATGCAGGTTTTTTATCCGACAACCTTCCCCGGATTCAAAATTCCGTTCGGGTCGAAGGCTTTTTTTATGCCCTTCATGATTTCAATCTGTGTGTCTCCCAAAGATTCGCGCAGGAAATCCGCCTTGGCGTGCCCTACGCCGTGTTCGCCGGAAATCTGGCCGCGAAGGGTTTTGGCGGCTTCGTAAAGGTCGTCCATGAGGGCGGAAACTTTTTGCTTCCAGCTTGCGTCCTCGATATCGTCCTGACAGGCGTAGATGTGCAGGTTGCCGTCGCCGGCGTGACCGAAGGAACGCACGCGCACGCCGTACTTTTCGGAAACCGCCTGCGACGCCTCGACGAAATCGGCGATTTTGTTTCTGGGAACGACCACGTCGCATTCGTCCATGCTCTTTGTGCCGCCCTTGATGGCCTCAAGGAACGCGCCTCGGGCGTCCCAGATGGAGGTTTTGCGCTCGTCGGTGTCTGCTAAAAGCACATCGTTTGCGCCCGCATTTAAGAGGATGTCGGTCAAATCGTTCAGCATCGGGTCGAGCGCGTCCGCGCTTGCGCCGTCTAAGCGAACAAGCAGATATGCGTTTGCGCTTTTATCCGGGAACTGCTTTCCGAGATACGTCTCCGCGTCCTCGATGACCTCTTTTTCCATGAATTCGACCGCGGTGGGCGTGGTTCCGGAAAGAACCTTGGGCACGGCTTCGACGCATTTTCTCAAATTATCAAACGGAGCCAGCACGCTCAGATTCGCCTTAGGCTCGGCAATAAGCTTTACGGTAATTTCCGCCAGGAACGCCAGCGTTCCTTCGCTTCCGCACAGAAGCTGCATAAGGTTATAGCCGCTGGAGGTTTTGACGGTTTTGCCGCCCAAATTCAGGATTTCACCCGAAGCCAGAACGACCTTCATGCCAAGCACATAATCGCGCGTTACGCCGAAGCGTACGGCGCGCATGCCGCCCGCGTTGGTCATTACGTTTCCGCCGACGGTCGCGCTCTTTTCACCCGGATCCGGCGGATAGAAAAGGCCGCTGCCCTCAAGGAGCTTGGCAAATTCCATGAGGAGAAGGCCGGGCTGAAGGGTCGCCGTCATATTGACGGAATCGACCTCGATCAGCTTTTTCATTCTTTCGGTCGATAAAACAATGCCGCCGAATTTTGCGACGCAGCCGCCGCAAAGGCCCGTGCCTGCGCCGCGCGGGGTGACGGGAATCAAGCGCTCGTTGCAGTATTTGAGAACGGCGGAAATCTCCTCCGCGGTATCCGCGCGAAGAACGGCTTCCGGCATATACAAGCCGTATTCCGTCATTTCATCGCGCGCGTAGTCTTCGTTAATGGCCTCTCCATAAAACACGCGCTCCGGGGAAAGCATGTCTTCAAACGCGGCGATATCAGCCGCTGTAACTTTGTTGAACATCATACGCCGCGCGCCTCCTTGATCTGACGGATGAGTTTCGGCAGAATTTCATATACATCGCCCACGATGCCCACGTGCGCCACATCGAAAATGGGCGCGTCCTTGTCGTTATTGATGGCAATAATGTGATCCGAGTCCTTCATGCAGGCGGTAAACTGAATCGCGCCGCTGATGCCGCAGGCAATGATGAGTTTCGGCTTTACGGTTCTCCCCGAAAGGCCGATCTGGCGGGCGTTGGTATTCCATCCCTTTTCAACCAGCGGGCGGGACGTGGCCCATTCGCCGCCGAGGAGAGAAGCCAGTTCTTTAATGAGGGCTAAATCGCTTTCCTTCTGAAAAGCGCGTCCGCCGGCTACGATGATTTCGGCGTCCGAAATATTCGCGCTCTTGGGAACGGGCGTCTGAGAGACAAACTGCACCTTGCTGTCCAATTTGGGCATCTTACGAATGACGATTTCACCCGTGGGCTCTGCCTGTCTTTCGGGCGCGTTCATCACCTTATAGCGAACGGTGGCAAACTGCGGGCGCGTTTCGGTGGTCACGATCTGCGCCATGATGTTGCCGCCGAAGGCCGGGCGAATCTGCACAAGGTCGGTGTTTTCACGAAGCACAAGCTTGGTGCAGTCCGCAGTCAGGCCCGTATGGAAGCGCGTGGCAAGGCGCGGGGCAAGCGAACGGCCCAGCGCGGTTGCGCCGACCAATACGACGGAGGGCTTGATAAAGCGAATCAGATCCGCCACGCAGTCGGAATAGGTTTCCGCGCGGAAGTAGGAAAGCTCTTTATCGTCATACACAAAGATTTTATCCGCGCCAAAAAAGCGGATTTCCTCCGCATACTCCGCCACATTGCTTCCCGCAACAACGGCGTAAACGGGATGATTTCCAACCTTCGCCAGCTCCTTGGCTTTTCCGATGAGCTCCAGCGATACCGGGTGCATTCTGCCGCCGGAAACCTCGCAGAAAACGAGAATGCCCTTCCACTTATCCTTATCCACGCCCTTCGACTTGGTTTCAAGCTTCATGACGGCGTTTTCGGGGCACGCTTTGACGCAAAGGCCGCACGCCTTGCAGTTTTCATTGATCTGCGCTTTTTCATGAAGCTCAATCGCCGCAAACGGGCAGACGGAAGCGCATTTTCCGCATGATGTGCATTTTCTGTCAATAATCGCAATGGACGCCATGGTCGATACGCCTCCTTACAAAAGTTTTTTGTCAGACAGATGCTCAAACAGCTTTTCGGCAAGGTTTTCGCCCGTCCACGTTTCCTTTTCCACGTCGTTTTCCGGCGGGAAAATGCGCTCGACCTGCGTAGCGCTGCCGCTTAAGCCGTAGTTGTCGGGATTCGTGTCCAAAAATGCGTCGAGGCCGATGATGTTTACAGGCTTATTCTCGGTTTCACGCTTTCTTTTAAGGGAAGGAAGTCTGGGCGTGAACACGTCCTGCTCCATCGTTATAAGACACGGAAACGGCATCCACACCGTTTCGATCACGTCCTGAAGCTGCTGGGTGACGTTCATGCCCTCCCCCGCCTTTTCAAGATGCGAAACCCATGCGGCGTGGGGAATACCCATATGCTCGGCAATGGCGGGGCCAACCTGCGCGGTATCGCCGTCGGTGGTCTGCTTGCCGGTCAGGATGAGATCGAAGTCGCCGATTGCGCGGATAGCCTGAGAAAGCGTATAGCTGGTCGCCAACACGTCCGCGCCGCCCAGTCTCCGATCCGAAAACACATAGCCCTCGTCCGCGCCCATCATATAGGCTTCGCGAATCACCGCCTGCGCCTGCGGCGGGCCCATCGTGCCGACGGTGACTGTGCCATTATACATTTCCTTTAATCGAAGCGCCGTTTCCAGCGCAAAAAGATCATACGGATTCATCTTGGAGGAAACGCCCGTGCGCTTTAAAACGCCCGTTTTCTCATCCACCTGTACCTTGTTCGTGGAGGGAACCTGCTTTATACAAACGAATATGTTCATAAAACATCACTCCGGTTTTCAATATCGTTACTTCATATGCTTTTCCCATTTTGATTTCAGAATGTACAAATCCTGTTTTATTCGCGCTGCCTTAAAGCCTCCTGACTGGTCTTAAGGCCGCGAATGAAAATTTCAAAATTGGGCGCGATCACGGTTTCTTCCCCGCTGGCGCTGTTTATATACGTCACGCACGGCTCGCCATCGCTTCCCGAGGTTCTGTAATCCAGAATCAATATGGCGCGGGAGGGCGAAATACAGTTTGCAATCGCAATTCCGGCCTTTTCAAAATCGCCCCTGCCCTCCAAGAGGAATCTGCTGCCGAAGCGGCCGCACAGGGAATAATACGCATCGCGGCCAATGCCGAGCAAATGCGTGATCTGAATATAGTCCGCATACGTTTCCGCCGGAAAATTGATCGGATACCAGCAGCGATTGACCATGCCGCCGTTGTGCATCCTCATAAGCTCGACAAAGGTGTCCGGCAGCTTGAAGCCCAGTTCCTCCTGCACGCTTCGGATCATGCGCTGATCGGGCTTATTGCTTTCGTATCGCCTTTCGGATTCCTTGATGTCGTGCCAGAAATCAGAAAAGTCCATGTCTGAAAGCTTCGGATCAGGTTCGCTTTCCAATACTTCGTCCGCAATCAACACCGCTTCCTGTACGGAAAGAGCGCTTTCTTCCTCGCATTTCTCCGTCGGCTCGTTTACCTGCACGGCCTCTGTTTCTTTTTCCTGCCCCCCGGCGTTTTTCTTATTTCTGAACCAGTTGAAAATCGGCATGAAATTTCTCCTTGTCGGATGATAACGCCGCCTGCGCTGTTTCTTTACAGCACAGGCGGTGTCTGTTCCTTGGCTAGTTCTTTACGCTCACTGCGAGCACGGCGTTTTCGCCGTTGATCTTCATTTCACGGACATAAGCGCCTTCATCCGCGTCGGCGCACTCCGCTTCCACAGCCAGTACCGCGCGCATAAGGTCGTTTTTGCCGTTTTCGAGAATCTTTTCAAGCTTCTCGGTGGTTTTCCAGGTCAGGCGGATGCGGTCGGTAACCTCAAAGCCGGCTTCCTTGCGCATGGTCTGAACCTTCGAAATGACTTCGCGCACAAAGCCTTCTGCGATCAGTTCGTCGGTCAGGTTCGTATCCAGAACCACGGTGTAAGCGCCGTCGCTCTCGGCGACGTAGCCCGGCTTCTGCATAAGGGAAGTGAGAACGTCGTCCTTTTCAAGCTCAATCAGCGTTCCCTCGATTTCAAACTTCACGATTTCGCCCTTTTCGAAGGTATCGACGACTTCGTTTCCGTCCATAGTGGCAAGCATCTGGCCGATCTTGCCTAAGAGCTTTCCGTACTTCTTTCCGAGGGTCTTCATCTGGGGCTTTAACTGATAGGTGGTAAACTCGCGGGCGTCGTCCACGAATTCAACGGACTTGACGTTTAATTCGCTCTTGATAAGCTCCTCGATTTCGCCGGAGAGCTTCTCGCCCTTAACGAGGCAGCGGGACAGGGGCTGGCGAACCTTGAGGGAGGAAACGTTGCGGCAGGCGCGGCCGAGGGTGACGACGGTCATAACCTCGTCCATGCCGGTTTCAAGTTCCTTGTCAATGAGGCTCGTGTCGCAAACCGGGTAGTCGCACAGGTGCACGGACTCGGGCGCGCCCTCAATGTTGTTGACAACCAGATTCTGATACATGGTTTCCGTCATGAAGGGGATGAAGGGCGCAAGGAGCTTGGATAAGGTGACAAGCACGGTATACAGCGTCTCAAACGCAGCCAGCTTCGTGCCCTCAAGGCCCTTGCCCCAGAAGCGCTCGCGGTTTAAACGGACATACCAGTTGGAAAGCTCGTCCACAAACGCGGCGATGGCGCGGCTGGTCTCGGTGGCCTTGTATTCGTTAAGCCCCTTGTCGACAAAGTCAACCAGGGAGTTAAGGCGGGAAAGAACCCACTTGTCGATCAGCGTGAAGTCTTCCTTCTTCGCCTTCTCGGTCATGGGATTGTAGTTGTCGATAGAAGCGTAGAGCGTGAAGAACGCATAGGTGTTCCAGAGCGTTCCCATGAACTTGCCCTGCATTTCGCTTACGAGGTTGCCGGCAAAGCGGGTGGGCAGCCACGGAGCGCCGTTGGCGTAGAAGTACCAGCGAACCGCGTCCGCGCCCTGCTTGTCAAGAACGCTCCACGGGTCGACGACGTTTCCGATGTGCTTTGACATCTTCTTTCCTTCCGCGTCCTGAACATGGCCCAGAACCAGGCAGTTCTCAAACGGCGCGCGTCCGAAAAGAAGGGTCGAAATCGCGGTCAGGGAATAGAACCAGCCGCGGGTCTGGTCGATGGCTTCGGAAATGAAGTCGGCGGGATAGTTCTCGTCGAAGATGTGCTTGTTTTCAAAGGGATAGTGCCACTGCGCAAAGGGCATGGAGCCGGAATCATACCAGCAGTCGATGACCTCGGGCGTTCTGTGCATTTCGCCGCCGCACTTATCGCACTTGATGGTCACTTCGTCGATGTAGGGGCGGTGAAGCTCGATGTTGTCCGGGCAGTTGGAGGACATCTTTTTGAGCTCTTCGATGCTGCCGATCGTATGGATGTGTCCGCACTCGCAGACCCATACGGGCAGCGGCGTGCCCCAGTAGCGCTCGCGGGAGAGCGCCCAGTCGATAACGTTTTCAAGGAAGTTGCCCATGCGGCCTTCCTTGATGTTTTCGGGCATCCAGTTGACCTTGTCATTGCTCTTTAAAAGCTCGTCGCGCACACTCGTCATTCTGATAAACCAGCCGGAGCGGGCATAGTAGATGAGCGGCGTGTCGCATCTCCAGCAGAAGGGATAATCGTGCTCAAACTGAGCGGCTTTGACGAGCAGACCGCGCTCTTCCAGATCCTTTAAGATCATAGGGTCGGCCTTTTTGACGAACGTGCCTGCCCACGGGGTTTCCTTCGCCATTTCGCCCTTGGTGTCAACCAGCTGGAGGAAGGGGATGTCGTTGTCGCGGCCGACGCGCGCGTCGTCTTCACCGAAGGCGGGCGCGATGTGAACGATGCCGGTACCGTCGGTCATGGTGACATAGCTGTCCGCGCATACGCGCCATGCGGGCTTGTTTACGAGGGGCTTCTGGAAATCAAACAGCGGCTCGTATTCTGTGCCGACCAGATCGAGACCCTTCATGGTGGTCATGTTGGAAATCTCCGCGTCCTCGCCGAGAACGGAGGGGATCAGAACCTTGGCCATGATGATGGTTCTGCCTTCAAAGTCAAACTTTGCGTATTCATCGTCGGGGTTTACGCAGAGGGCGACGTTGGAGGGAAGCGTCCACGGGGTGGTCGTCCAGGCGTAGAGCCAGGTGTTCTCCTCGCCCTTTACCTTAAAGCGGACGAACGCGGACTTTTCCTTTACGGTCTTGTAGCCCTGGGATACCTCGTGAGAAGAAAGGGCGGTTCCGCAGCGGGGGCAGTAGGGCACGATCTTGTGGCCCTTGTAGAGAAGTCCCTTGTCGGCGATCTGCTTTAAAGACCACCAAACGGACTCGATATAGTTGTTGTCATAGGTGACATAGGGGTTTTCCATATCCGCCCAGTAGCCTACGCGGTCGCTCATTTTCTCCCATTCGCCCTGATACTTCCATACGGATTCCTTGCACTTCTTGATGAAGGGCTCCATGCCGTAGGCTTCGATCTGCTCTTTTCCGTCAAGCCCTAAAAGCTTTTCAACCTCAAGCTCTACCGGAAGGCCATGGGTATCCCAGCCGGCTTTTCTTAAAACCTTCATGCCCTTCATGGTCTTGTATCTCGGGAACAGATCCTTGAATACGCGGGTTTCGATGTGACCGATGTGCGGTTTTCCGTTTGCCGTCGGCGGTCCGTCATAGAAGGTGAAGACGTCGCTTCCCTCTCTCTGATCGATGGACTTTTTGAAAATGTCTTTTTCCTTCCAGAACGAAAGAACCTCTTTTTCTCTCGTCAGGAAGTCAAGATCGGTGGAAACTTTCTGAAACATAGGTTTGCCTCCTATAATGAATTCAAATAAAAAAATAAAGCCCCGTCCTCATTTATGGGACGATGGCTCGCGGTACCACCCATATTGGCGCATGAAAATACGCCCTCTCATCGCGCACGAAATGATGCGCACGCGCTGTATCGGGCGCGCCCGGCGAAGCCTACTGATCGACAAGAACGTTCGGTTCGCTGCTCCGGGGTGATTCCCGCTTTCCGTCCCTTCCGAACTTGCACCAAACTTCGGATCGCTTAAAGGGCATATAAAAAACGGCTGTCCCCATCAATGCACTATATGGCTATTATACGTGCGAATCGTTAAATAGTAAAGGGATAAACGAGCATTTTACAATTGGGAAGGCATCTCGTTTAAGTGGCGCGCTAAAAGGCTCCCTCCGGGAGGGAGCTGGCGGCGAAGCCGACTGAGGGAGCAAGCGGGCATAAAAGCATGAATTGAGCGAATGATCAATCCGCGCACAAAGCCCAATAATCTGGCCGACAGCGCAGACAAACTTCCCGCATTCTCCTTCCGTCTCGGCTTGCGCCGAACCACCTTCCTCCCGGAGGAAGGCTTTTGCTGCCTGCGCTTACAGACTTCCGCCTGTAAACGCGCTTTCAGGCATTGCCTTTAGGCGAAAGCCTTTTTACATCCCTACCGACATGCCGTTGACGGTCACGCCCTCTTCGGCTTTAATGAGTATGTATTTAACGCCGTCGATGATGCGCGTTTCGATGAGGTTTGCGTGCTCGGGGCTTACGCGAACGACGACGTCCGGGGTTCTTACTTCAAACTGTCTTTCGTTCACGATGGACGCGGCGGGGATGTCCATTCCGGAGCCAAAGGTTTCGTCAAAATTCTTTTTAAAGGCTTCGGTTTTTTCGTCCGAGATTCCGCAGCCGGTCAGCATGCGGGAGACTTCCTCCTTCGAAATGCATGCGGTTTCCGCCTCCTTGTCCGCCTTCTGCTCGGCGACTTTGGCAATCAGCTGCTCGTTGACCGCCTGAACGACCTCCATGCTGCATTCGTCCTGCAAAGATTCAACCAGCAGGCTCTGAAACGCTTCCTTTTTTTCCTGAGGCGCGGCGAGGGAATCGATGCCCAGCGCGGCAAGCGCAAAATCGGTATGGGTGTTGGCGATGTCCTTGGTGTAATACAAAGCGTCGTGGATGTTCGGCCCGCCGTCTTCAAAGGCGGGAAACATAAAGCCCATTTCCGGCGCGGACACGACCCAGTCCTGATCGCGGATTCCGAAATCGTTCTCGGAAGCGAAATAGCACAGGGCGGATTTGGACATTTTTACGGGGCAGACGGCGCACAGGATATAGGAAAATACGTTTTCGCTGTCTGCGGTTTCGTCGTTTTCGCCGTTTCTGGTTTTGAACGCCACGTCATAGGTATCGTGCAGAAGGAGGATCAGGTAGTTTCCCTCCATATGCGTGTTTTCGATGACGGCGGTAAAGAATTCATTGGAAAGCTCGTCGTCCATAAGCTTGTCGCGGTTCATGTCCATGAGCCTTCCGTGCGCTTCGCCCTCCATGACTTCGTCCATCGGGAAATGCGCCATGGAAAGGTTTTTTCCGAAATCGCCGGAAAAAATACGCTTGAAAATGGCCATATAGCTGTCCGCTTCTTCCTGCGGAAGCGACATGAGCGATTTATGGAACGCGGAAACCACCGCGCCCTTTCCGTTTACATACAAACCGCGCACGTCGATGGGATTATGGCTTTCGGAATTTAAGCGGCGGCGGATTTCGGCAATGTCTTTTTTGTTCATAATATACCTCTACAACTGTGGATTTGATAATGAGAATAATTGCGCGGGTCGATGTGGGCATCGACCCTAACAATTATGCAGACGATTTTTTCTTATTGTTGGGGCTTTTGTTATTCTCCCGCCTTTTTGATCTTCTTCATCCATTTACCGCTTCGTAAGCGGAAGAAGCACCAGATGCATTTGATCACCTGATCGATTTTCAGCATCGTGTACACCCAGAAGGGCGGCCAGCCAAACACAAGACCCGCCAGATATCCAAGCGGCACGGATGCAACCCACAAAAACAGAATGTCGCCCACCATCAAAAATCTCGTGTCGCCGCCGGCTCTTAATACGCCCTTGGTGAGAATGGAGCTCATGGCCTGAAAAACAATAATCAGGCTGATGGCGTCCATCAGGTGATAGGCGATTTCCTTCGCGTCATCTGAAATATCGTAGTAATTGACGATAATGGGGCTCAGAATCAGTATGACAAGCGCGGCAAACAGGCCCAGAATAAAGCTGAACAGCAGGAAGGTGTAGCCCTGACGCTGCACCTTTTGCGTGTCTCCCTCGCCCATGGTGTGGCCGGTAATGATGCAGCTGGCGTGGGATACGCCCTGCGTAAGCACGCTTGATAATTGCTGCATCATGGTGGTAACGCTGTTGGCCGCCATAAACGCGCCGCCCATGCCGCCGATGATGATGGCAACCATGTTGTTTCCGATGGCAAGCAAGCCGTCCGAAATCAAAACCGGCACCGACACGCGTATATATTCGTGGATTAAGTCGGAGCACTTCATGAAGAAGTCGCGGATTCGATAGCCGATCTTTTTGTCGATAAAGAAGAAATAGCCGCAGATAAAGACGAGCTCAAAGATTCGTGCGATGAGCGTTCCAAGCGCCGCGCCCGCAATTTCCATCTGACGCGCGCCCAAATGACCAAAGATAAACACCCAGTTAAAGAAAACATTGACGAAAAACGCGGCAATGGAGGAATACAACGGGATTTTCATAAGGCCGACGCTTCGTAAAATGATGGTGCACGTGAGTGTAAGACCCATGCAGAAATACGTGGGAATGAGCCATTTTATGTACGTGATTGCATGCCTTAATACAAGATCGCCCTCTTCGCGCACATATATCCGCATAATTTCTTCCGGGAAGAAAATGGTGGCAAGGGTAAACACGCCTGCAAACACCATCAGGAATCTGAGCATGATGGTGATGGTTTTTTTCAGCGACGGCATTTCCTTCATGCCCCAATATCTGGCGGTTAGAACGCTGGCGCCCATTCCGATACCCATACAAAAAATCTGAAACAGGTTGATAAAGCTGCCCGCCTGCGCGGAAGCCGCCAGCTGTTCGTCTCCAAAGTTGGACAGCATGACCGTGTCCATCAGGTTTACACCGACGGTGATTAAAGACTGCGCCGAAATGGGCACGGCGATTCTCAACACCTTTTTGTAAAACGCCTTATCGCCCAGATACGGTTTGATTTTTGCAAGCATGTCTCTTTCCTCCCGATAAAAACAAAAACGAGGGTGGACAGATGCGTCCACCCGAAAAAACAGGGCTTTGAACACGCGTTATTTCCAGTACATGTACGGAACAAGACTCGCCGCAGGGGGCATGAGGTAAATAACGGTTTCACTTTCATTCCAGATAATCATGAGCGTGCTTTCGCCCTTCTCCGCCTTCAGGTAGAGATTGATCGTATCGCCCTCGGTCTGAAACTCATAAACAGGATTATACTCCAGATAATATAAAGAATCAAGATAAATCTGCATGTCGTCGATGGTGATTTCGCTCGCCGTGATCTTGATTCTGTCGGGCGCAGATGCGATTTCATTTCCCATGGTATGCACGTAAAGGCTGCCGGTTTCGGGATCGGAGAAGATATACGTATATTCCATTTCGCTCGGCAGGCGCCATTCGGGCATCGGGAACACCTGCGTTTCGCCGATGATTTCCGTGCGATTGGACTTAAAGACGCTTAAATCGTTCGTCTCAATCGCTTCAACGGTAACGTTATAGAAAAAATCCTCAAATCCGGCGAGAGATTCGATTTTGCCGATGTTTTCCTGCATACGGTCAAGGTTTTCGCCCGCCATTTTTGCAAGCGCTTCGGGATCATTATGAAACACATCCATTTCCGTTTTTAGTACGGACGTGTTTTCTTTGATGAAATTCCAGAACGCGTCGGCGCCGCCGCCGTCCTTCAATTGAAGAAGCAGATAGTTTGTCAAATACACATAGTCCCGCGCGTCCAGCTGAATATCCGTTCGGTGAAGCGCAATTTCCTCCATCTGGTTGTCAAGCGCGGGCTCAAAATACACGTCCGAAAGCATTGTCTCGTAGATATTGGTAAGCATGGCGATTTTTTCTTCCCGAATCAGATCAACATCCTCAAGAAGAACGGAAAGCGCCTCCACTTCAGCCCCGTCCATCATATAGGCGAAAAATTCATCGTCCGTCATGATCGTTTCGGGCTTTTCCATGCGCTTAATCTCTTTAAGCGCAGAATCAATCGCGCATCTTGCAATCAGAAGATCCTCCTGCGTTCGGGTCTGATTGAATTTCTCAACATACCGAATCGCAAAAAGCTCGTCCTCCAAAAGCCGGTCTGTGTAGAGAAGGAAGTTGCCAAGCTCTGTAAAAATCGCGTCGTTTTTTTCGGAAAAAGCGGAAACGGGCAGAAAGAGGCATAAAACCAATATAAGTGCAAGCAGCTTTTTCATCCTATCAATAGCCTCCTAACTTGATGTACAGTTCCATTTCATTAAGAACCCTGTCAAAGGCAGTCTGCGCCTCCTGCTTTCGGGCTTCGGCGTTCACAAGATCCTGAAGCGCGTTCTCGCCCACCTCCTTGGAGCGGGCCGCATCGAAAAACGTCTGCATGCCGGAGAACAGCGCGATGTTTTTCATGCGTTCCGGCTGCCAGATATCCTCTTCATTCAGCATGTGCGGCGCGCAAACGACCTGATACATCTGAACGGCCACGATTGCGTCGGCTCGGATCAGCTCGATAAGCCTTTCCTTAAACTCGGGACAGCTTCTCATCAATCGCTCGCTTTTTTCCCAGATCCGGTAGTATTCCTCCGCGCGTTCATAAACCTCGCGGCATTCGTCCGAAAACCAGATCAGCTTTATGGCGTTTTCGGCGTCAAACGGCTTTTGAGACCACGAGCACACCTCGCCCGTCCGTATCATTTCATTGATATATCGTTCGTATGAAGCTTTTGCGCTTATCTGCGTCCGGCTTTCCTGCGAGGCGGACGCATTTTTTTCATTCTTTAAAGCGTCCGAAAGCAGCGAAAGATCTTTTTCGGGCAGTTCAATGATTCGCTGCGCAAAGTCCGCATGCTTTTCGCCCGCCCATTTCTTCATCGAGTAGGAAAGGTGCATGTCCTTTTGATCGCTGTCTATGACCTCTTCGTCCTCGCGCCACTGAAGCCACTGATCCATAAACGGCAAAAGGAGGTCGTCTATGTAATCGAATTCCTCTTCAAGGGTGTCAAAATCCTGAAAACCGCTGATAATCTCGGCAAATTCCTCGCCGACGTCCTCGTTCAAAAAACCGTCCGGGTAAATAAGCCCGCCTTCCAGAATCTCCGCCATTTTTTCATACAGCGCGCCGTATTCGGTGTATCCGTTCACAGCGAAGGTCAGGCTTCTTTCCGCCTTTTCGTCGTCGTACGGCTTCCTTGGCGCTTCAAGCGTCAGCCGATAATCGGAAAACCACGTATCATAGGAAAAATATCCGCCGCTTAAAAGGATCACAAGAACGAGCGCAAAAGCGGAAGCGCTCAGCATTTTCCGCTTTTTAATTCGTTTTTCGTTTTCCGCATGCTTCCTTGCGAGGTACTCTCCGATGCGGGCGTGAGAAATTCGGATATCGCCCGCCATCTTTACGGCAAGACCCATGCGCTTTACAAGAATCGACAAAACGATTTCGCCGTAGAATTCGTCGTCCGATGCGAGCGCTATGTCTTTTCTGTGCCCGATCCACATGGGGAACGCCCGCGAAAGATTTCTGCTCAGAAGCGTCCTGCGGCATTTTCTGACCACTTCGTACGCTTCCGTCCTTGAAATTGCGCCGCCCGATTTTTCAGCCCTGAGCGCGAGCGCGCACAATACGAAGCGCACCGCCGCATCAATTCTGTGCTTCTGGCCTTCATCATCGCCCAGCGCATCCTTTTCCTTTGTGAGAAGCGATGCGATATAGGCGTTTAAAAGGTCCTCCTCCGTGTTTACCGTAAGCTGCCGGCCGACCGTCGATGCTTTCAGAAACACCGAAAGCATGAGGGGCGTTTTAAGAAGCGTCTTAATTTCTTTGCCTTCCGGCATCAGAAGGCCGCGCTTTGAAAGCGCGTTTTCTACATCCTCTTCAGTAAGAAGCGAAAGCGAAATGCGCGGAAAGCGGACGCCCTCGTCGTCTGTACGCGAAGTAATCAGTATGCGAAGGCCCGAAAGCTTATTAAGCTCATTGATCTCCTGATACAAAAGCGCAGTGTCGCCCGTCGCCTCGTTAAGGCCGTCCAAAAGCAGAACCAGCGCCGGAACGTCTCCGTTTTTGGTTTTTAAGGGCGACGATAAAAGCGCGCGAAGCTGGTGTCTTGCGCCGTCGTAGGTGACGGTATCCGATGTGAAACGCAGAGATTTTAAGATTTCATCAATGAGAAAATCCTTTGCGCCGCTTTTTTTGCCCGCAAGGGAGATATACATCTGGGCGGGCTTTGTCTGCGTATACGCATTTGAAAGGCTGAGCGCGGTTTTTAGAAGAAGCGTCGTCTTTCCCATGCCGCCCAACGAAACGACGGACATGGATTCGCCGTTTTCGGACAGAAACGCGTCCAGAAATTCGTCCATCGTCTCGGTTTGTCCGCTTTCGTCCGTCAGGCGCACGGGGAACATTTCCCCTTCATCGGTGAGATACCGATAAAACGGGTTCTCGTGCATGAGCTTTTGAATGCTTTTTTTGCCCGCTTCCCAGACAGATGCGTGCGTAACGCCCAGCATGTCGATTCTGCGCATAAGCTCCAAAAACGCTTCCCGCATTTGAGCGATGCTCTGATAGCGTCTGGCGGGAATGGATGCAAGTCCTTTTTTGAGAATTGCGCCGACCTGATAAACGACGGTTTCGGGCGCGTCCTTCAAAAGCTCCGCCTCCGATACATCCGGCGGATTTTTAAGAAGCGTTTCCCTGAGCGAAAGCGGACGGCCCATCAGCATGTAGAAAAACACGGCGCATACGGAATAAAGATCCGTGCTCCAGGAGACGGCAGTCATATTTTTGTTGATAACCTCGGGCGCGGTAAAGCCCTGCTTTACCGAAAAATAGGTTTCCTCGCCCAGATACATATCTTCGGGCGAAAACGCGCTGTTATAGTCAATCAGCATGCATCGTTCGCTTTCGCCCTTTCCGACAAGCAGAATATTGTCCGGGCTGATGTCCAGATGCATGAGGTTGGTTTCATGGAACGCCGAGAGCGAGTCGAGAACGGAAAGCATGCGGCGCGTCAGGATTTTAAGCGTCTTCGGCTTTTCGGAAGCGTTTATATCTCTTCCGCCGGACTCTGACAAAACGGTGTAAAACGTGCCGTTTAATTCATAGGTGTTCACGTTCCCGCCGATTTTGTCCGGGAAAAGCTCCAAAAGCTTAAGATGCGCCCTGTTGCCGCGCTCAAAGGAGAGCCTGTTCAGATCGAAAAACTCCTGCGCCTCCGCCTGACAGACGATCTTTCCCGCTTCGTTTCTGTAGATAAGTCCTTTCGGGTGCAAGGGAAAAAGCTCCTTGACAAGAACGGTATGCTTAATATTTTCCGTAAGCCCGTCCTCATAGGAGCCCTTATATACAATTGCGTTGGAGCCCTGTCCGAGCACGGACACAATTTCAACATCCATGCCGGGAAAAGACAGCACGGCTCCTTTATTCAGCGCGTTTCTAATCATCATCGTTGTCCTCCATTCCGATATCCGGTATCCGCTTTTGTGTATAAAGGATACCGCACGGCGGATGGGAAACTTGAAATCAGTTTCCGCTTGCGTACAATTCGGATAAGAAGGATGAAAATCTTTCGTCCACGTCGAAGATGTCTTCCACGCACATCGAATACATGACCATCCAGTCGAACCGGTTTCTGGGGTCAAGCTTCATAAAGCCGCTGGAGGACAGCATGAGATTGAGGCGCGAAACGGCGTCGGCAAAAATCTCGTCGCGCGTCAAATCCTCGTCGTCGTCAAAATCGTAGTCCTCCTCCGCGTCGCCTCCGTTGGTTGCGAGGAAAAGCAGAATAAGCACCTTTCTTGTAACATCCGTCTGCCTCGACTTCATGCGCGAAAGCGTGGTTTCATCCGGCCAGTCGGCGCGAATGAATTTCTGCGCGTCGGTCATGGCGTCCTTTTTGCCCTTTGCGCCGGCGGGCACCGTTTGGCGGTACAGATAGCTGTCGAGCACGTCTCTGACCGACATGGATTTTTCCTCGATCAGGCCGTCCACAATGCCCGCGTTCTCAAGCATTTCCATGTATTCCATGAAAAGGTTATAGGCGGTATTGTGAAATTTTCCAAGCTCGTTAATCGCCTTTTCGGCATAGGCGATCAGCGCGCTTTCATCGGCAATGGATAAAACATCGTCTTTGATAAGGCTCGTGCTGGCCCCAGCGTTTTCGCTCTCTTTTCCCGTTTCCTTCGGCATGCGCTCGTAAAGAGACTCGGCTTCGGGAAAGCTCATTCCCTTGGAAAGCGCATAGCCGAAAACAAGCTCTTTAACGTCGCGCCAATGAATGCCCTCCTCCGTCACCATGGAAATGAACCGATCCGCATCCTCCAAAGACAGCTTCATAATGAACGCAAGCTCAAACGCGTCCTGCTTGGAGACGGACTGCGTTCTTCCGTTCAGCCAGTTTCTGACCTTTTTATCCACCGCGTCAAACTTCGCCTCAGGGTGATTGGCCAAAAGCCCGTTCGTTAAAAGCGGGCGAAGATCGCGTCCGTATGAAAAGGCGTCCAGCTTGTCCCGAAAGCTTCGGAATTTCGCTCCCTCTTCCAGCAGGCTGACCGCATCCTGAATATTCATCGGATCCTTGGCGCGTATAAACATCATGCGGCTCATTTCGGTCATGTGTTCCATGATATCTCCTCCTGATTTAGGCCTGTTTAATCGTTTCTTGTAACATTCTGAATCCACTTATCGCCCCGCAGACGGAAAAACGCAATGATCCATTTAAAGCACTGATCGATGCGCGAAGCCAGAAACACAATGGGCCCCGGCAAACGGAAAACGATGGCGGACAAAAGCATCGCGGGAAGCACGATCAGCCAGCCGCAAATCATGTCGACCTTCGCGACAAACCGGCTGTCGCCCGCGCCGCGGTTGATGCCGACAAAGCACGAGGCGTGATAGCTGGTTCCCATCAGCGTGACCGCGCCGATTGCAATCATCAGAATAGATAGGCGATACACCTCGGGATCCTCGGCGGAATGGTACAGGGACGTAAACGGCTTTCTCAAAACGAAAACCAGCGCCGCCATGATTACGCCGATCACGGCGAACATGATCTGAATGGTCTTTGAATATTCCTTCGCGGTTTCGATATCGCCCTTTCCGACCGCCTTTCCGACCACGACGCACGCGCCGCCGGCCAAGGCGAAGGTGAACATCGTGCCCAGATTCATCATGGCGCCGGTAATGGCGTTGGCGGAAATAAATTCCTTCGCCATCTGGCCGATAATCGCCGCCTTGAGAAGGCCCACCAGCGCCCACTGCATGTCGGTAAAGCCGACGGGAAGGCCGTATTTGGCATAGTCTTTAAACAAGACGCGGTCAAAGCAAACAAGCTGCTTAGCCTTCACATCCAGCACCTTCTGAACGCGGAAGGTGTAATTCCACACAATCGCCGTTTCGATTACGCGCGTTAAAAGCGTAGCCAGCGCCGCGCCTCGAACGCCCATTTCGGGAAGTCCCAGCTTTCCGAAGATCAAAAGATAGTTTAGGCCAATATTGGCAAAAAGGGATACGATGGACACATACAAGGTGACGCGCACCACCTCGACCGATCTCAGCATGCCGGTTAAGGCCGTGGTTACGGCAAAGGGGATGTAGCTGAAGCATACGATCATGAAATAATCGCGGGCAAGCGCCGTTACGTCGCCGCCGTCGCCCTTTAAGATGAGGCGGATGATGCCGTTTGGGAACAGAAGCGCGGCGAGACAGAAAATCATCGACACGCCCACCGAGATCAAAAACACCATCGAAAATATGCGCTTGATGCGCGCCATGTCCTTTTTACCCCAGTACTGCGCAATCAGCACGCTCGATCCGCTCACAAGGCCGGAAACGGTAGCGGTAAAAAACGCAGTCAACGCGTTGATCTGCGAAACGGCAGACTGCGCCGAAACGCCCGAACCGATATAGGACACCATGATATCGTCCGCAACCACAACCAGAAAGCTCACCAGTGAAGAAAACGCTGCGGGAAGCGAAATGCGGAAAATGGTCTTGTAGAAATTCCGATCCTTGACCATATGTATAGCCCCTTTGTTGAATATTGGATGAAAGCAAGGGATACTTGTTTTTCAAAATCCGCTATTTCCTCGTGTCAAACACCATGCCGTCATAGGCAATAATGAGCTCGTCTCGAAGCTTCTTTTCGTTTTCTTCAAGCGTCTTCTGATCGGGATGCAGGGTTCTTGCAAGATGCGTCACGATCACGGGCGCTTTTTCCTTCAAAAGTCCGGCGCCCACGAGCGCTTTTTTCATATTTCTCACCATAGGCAGCGTATTATGCTCAAAAACGCGCCAGTCGTTTGGAAGCTGATCGCCCACCGTGCCGTCAAAAATCGCCGCGTCCAGAGGCGCGCCATCCTTGATGGCGTGGTACGCGCCGTTTAAAAGCCAGCCTCCGTCTGTGGCGTAAAGTACGCGCTCTCCGGCCTTTTCAAGGATATAAATGAGCGGCTGCTCGTCCTTTCTGGGCGTTGAATGGTTGGCCGGAAGCGGAAGAATCTGAAAGCCAGCCGCCTCAAACGGCACGAAGGGCGTAAGCGGTTTTGCTTCGCATTCCGCGGCCCAGCTTTTTTCCGAGTAGCATTCCTTGGGAGCAACCATATCCCTAAAGGGCTTGTCAAAGTGATCGGCGTGGCTGTGCGTAAAAATCATAGCCGGAACGTTTTTAACCAGATCAATATCGTCAATGATCGAATCCGTTCCGTCAATCAGGAGACAACCGTCCACAAGCGTGGAAGTATATCTTCTTTTTTCGGGCGCATCCGAATGCTTCGGATAATCCGCCGCGCCAGTTCCGATAAAGTGAAATTTCATTTTTCCTCTCCTTATCCGATATCCATCTGATCGTCCAAAAACGCCTCGGGCGCGTTAAAGCCGTCCAGCTCCAAAACCGTCAATTCGTTTTCACCTTTTTTGAGGAAGGGAGCCGGGAGATATGCGCTTCTCTCAGGGCCGATCTCCCAATGGCGGGAAAGGGGCCTTCCGTTTAAAAAGATGACGCCCTTTTTAAAGCCCGGCAGCTTCACAAAGGTATCGGCGGGCTCGTCGCCTGCGTCGAATGTTCCCGACAGGAACACGGGCGTTCCGTCGAATGGAGAAACGCCGTCTTCATACTTAAGCTTCGACACATCGTCCATCGGAAGGGTATAAGCGTCCCAGCCGTATAAGAACTGCTGTCCCAAGCGCACGCCCTCGGTAATGCCTTTTGCGTCCTTGATAAACGGGCCATAGTTGATTCTGCCCATGTTTTCAACGAGGATGTCGAGCTTCACGCCCTCCTTGGGAATTGAAAACTTCACCTGCGCCTCTTTGTCGTTTCTGTACTGAACGCCCTTGAATTCACCGTCCACAAAGATGTGCGCGCGGTCGCGGACCTCCTGAATGGTGAGGAAATTTTCCTCGCGCGGGCCCTTCACGCTGGCGGAATACAATATAAAGCCGTAGCCCTGATCCAGCTTTTCCATGGGAACGGGATTGGCGATTTTGTGCTTTTTGCCGATTAAATCAAGCGCGTCAAACAGCTTTACGGATTTGGTGAATCGGACGCAGCCGTACTTCGCCTTTTTGCCGGGCGCAAATTCGGGCGCGGGCTCTTTGCCCTCCAATTCGACCAGCGCCTTATTGAACAGGCGGTATTTTTCCGTGATATCGCCGCACTCGTTTAAGGGCGCGTCGTCGTCATAGCTGGAAACGGTGGGCTGATAATCGAGCCTGCCCGGGCAGTTAGCGCCGTTCATGAAGCCGAAATTCGTGCCGCCGTGGAACATGTAGGCGGAAACCGAGCCGCCCTCGGTCAGAATTTCGCGAAGCGCAGATTCCGCCTCCTCGGGCTTTCTGAAATGGTGCTCCTCTCCCCAATGGTCGAACCAGCCGTTCCAGAACTCGGTGCACATGAGGGGGCCCTCGGGCTGATAGCGGCGAAGGGATTCAAACTGGGATTTTGCTCGGGAGCCGAAGTTAACGGTCTTATGAACTTCTTTAAGCGTTCCGCCGGTCAGCATAAAGTCCGCGTCGCCGTCTGAAGTGAACAGCGGAACCTCAACGCCCCTTGAAAGAAGTCCGTTTTTAACATACGTCAGATATTCGTCGTCGTCGCCGTAGCTTCCGTATTCGTTTTCCACCTGCATCATGAGAATATTGCCGCCGCGGGTAATCTGCTTTTCGCAAAGGCGCGGAATCAGGTGGTCAAAGTAAGCGTCCACATGCTTAAGATACTCAGGATCTGCGCATCTTAAGGACATATCATACTTTAAAAGCCACCACGGAAGCGCGCCGAATTCCCATTCGGAGCAGATGTACGGGCCGGGACGCACGATCGCCCAGAGGCCGACTTCCTTGGCCGTGTCCAAAAAAGCGTTCAGATCCAGCATGCCGGTATAGTCAAACGCGTCCTCCCTCGGCATGTGCGCGTTCCACGCAACATAGGTTTCCACAGTGTTGAAGCCGCAGGCTTTGAGCTTTAAAAGGCGGTCGCGCCAATACTCACGCGGCACGCGGAAATAGTGGATTGCGCCTGCAAGCACTTTAAAGGGTTCGTCGTTTAAATAGAATCCGCTGTTTCTGATTTCAAATTTACCCATCGCTTTTTCTCCCCCTTTAAGTAAACCAGCCGTTATGCAGAATGAATACCTTCATTATATCATCACAAAAGCACGCGGGCAATAGGCTTGAATAAAAGAAAGCTTTTATATTTTAAAATCTTTTTTACGGGCGCGCTGTTTCTATTGATATCGCCGTTAAATGGGTTTATAATATACTGAAACCGAAACGAAAGATACGTGTTGTGATTATGAATAAGCTGAAATTTCTTATCGCGCGTCTGTTCCGCATAAAAAACATAAAATGGGACGGCGAAGCGCCCGAAGCAAAATCGCTTTATATAAAAGCGCTTAAAATCGCGCTGCCCGCGACGATTGAAGGCGCGCTTCTTTCCCTCATCGGCTCTGTTGACAGCATGATGGTGGGCGGCATAAGTCCCGAAGCGCTGACCGCCGTTGGCCTTACCAACCAGCCGCGCATGATTCTTCTTATCCTCACGCAGGCGCTGTGCGTGGGAACCACGGCGCTCATCGCCCGCAGAAAAGGCGAGGGCGATCAGGAAGGCGCAAACAAGGTGCTCATGCAGAGCATGTTTTTCGTAACCATCGTCGGCGTTCTTTCCCTGCTTCTGGGCTTTTTCGGCGCGCATCCTTTGATGTACGTCGCGGGCGCGAAGGAAGACACCATTCATATGTCGGTCGAATACTTCAAAATCGTGTCGCTTTCATTCGTGTTCAATTCGTGGTCGTTGTGCCTGTGCGCGGGCATGCGCGCCATCGGGAAGACTACGATCACAATGGTGACAAACATCGCAGCAAACCTTGTAAACGTCGCTTTAAACTACTGCCTGATCGGCGGAAAATTCGGTTTTCCTGCGCTGGGCATTCGCGGCGCAGCCATTGCGACGGCCGCCGGCACATCGGTTTCGTGTATCATCGCTTTTGCTTTTGCCATGAAAAAAGGCGGATATCTGCGTCTGTCCTTTAAAAACTTCGCATTTGACAAAAAGACCCTTTCAGGCTTTCTGCGCGTAGGCTCGTCCTCCATTGCGGAAAGCGCGGCGCTTCGAATCGGGTTTTTCATCAACGCCCGCCTGATTGCCGATATCGGTACCTATCCTTTTGCAGGCTATCAGATTGTACAGCAGGTGACAAGCCTTTCCTTTGTATTAGGAGACGGCGTGGCCACCGCCGGGGCGACGCTGGTCGGACAGTCGCTGGGCAGCGGCCGAAAGGACATTGCGAGCGCATATGTTCAGGTGAGCCGCAAAATTTCGCACGTCGCCAGCATTCTTTTGATGATTCTTATCTTTTTTACCCGCCACCTGCTGGCCGGCCTTTTTACCAAGGAGGGCGCCATCATCGCGGGCGCGGGTATCGCGTTTGCGGTCGTAATCACGGGCATCATCCCGCAGAACGGACGCGTCGTATATTCCGGCTGTTTAAGAGGCGCGGGCGACGTAAAGTTTGTCGCCATGTGCGCGCTTATTTCCGTAACCGTCATCCGCCCGCTTCTGACCTTTATATGCTGCTATCCCATGGACAAGCTTCTGCCCGGATGGTACTTTGCCTACACGGGCCCGTGGATTGCGTTTGTCATCGACGCGTATATCCGCCAGTATCTTTTAAGCGATCGCATCAAAAAAGGCGCGTTTTTAAACGTCAAGCTGTAAAATACTTTCTCTCGGAGGAATTTTAATGAAAAAGCTGATTGCCATCGTAGGCACCAATGCATCCGGAAAAAGCGGACTGGGCGTTCGCCTTGCATCCCGCTTTGGGGGCGAAATCATTTCCGCCGACTCAAGGCAGGTGTTTACGGGGCTTGATCTGGGAAGCGGAAAAATTAAACCCGAGGAAATGATGGGCGTTCCCCATCACCTTCTTGACGTCTGCGCGCCCAACGATTTTTATTCCATGGCGGATTTTCAAAAGCAGGCCTATGAGGCCATCGACGACGTCCTCGCGCGGGGAAAGCAGCCGTTTTTAGTCGGCGGCACGGGGCTTTACGTGGCCTCGGTCACAGAAGGATATCTCCTTTCCGACAAAACGCCGAACCTTGAATACAGAAACGAGCTTGAAAAGCTTTCAACGCCCGAGCTTTACGACATGCTGATAAAAGCCGTTCCCGATATCGACATCGACAGAAACAACAGAAACCGCGTCATGCGCGTTCTTGAAAAAATCGAAGCCGGCGACGACGCGATTCCTTCCTCCGAGAAAAAATACGATACGATCAAAATCGGCGTTTCATGGGACAGGGAAACCCTCAAAAGGCGAATTGACGAACGCCTCGCCCGCCGCGTAAAGGAAGGCATGATTAAGGAGGTTCAAACCCTGCTTGACAACGGCGCAAGCGTCCAGTTCATGATGAAATTGGGGCTTGAGTACCGCTTCATCACGCAATACCTGACGGGCGAAATAAAAAGCCTTGACGAAATGCTGGACGACCTTTCAAAAGCCATCAAAAAATTCGCCAAGCGGCAGATGACATGGTTTAAGCGCGATCCCGAAATCCATTGGCTCGACATGACGGGCAACCCGGATGAGGAAGCAGCCGAGCTCATCGTATCTTTCCTAAGCCGATAACGTCCCCTACGCCCGCAAATCCGGCATGTTTTTTATTACTTTTTCAAGCGCCTTCATCTTTTCGCCCGAAAGCGGCGTTAAGGGAAGGCGCAGTTCGTTTTGGACAAGTCCCAGTATGGAAAGCGCCGCCTTTATGACAATGGGATTTACGTCCTTTTTCATCTGATCCATAAGCGGCTGAAGGGCGGCGTTTTTCTCCCTCGCCGCTTTAAAATCGTTTGAAAGGCACGCGTCCGTAATTTCGCGCATTTGTCCGGGCGCGGCGTTTGATACAACCGAAATCACGCCGCTTGCGCCCAGCGCCATCAAACTCACCGTCATATTGTCGTTTCCCGAATACACATACGCCCCGTCCATCGAAAGATTTGTCATACGCATGGCCTTTATAAAATCGCCGGCCGCCTCCTTTACGGCGGGAATGCGCGGATGCTTGAAAAGCTCCGAGGCCGTTTCCGCTTCAAGACTCACGCCCGTTCTCGACGGAACATTGTACAGGATCACGGGCAGAGAAACCGCGTCGGCGACGGACGTAAAATGCGCCTTGAGTCCCTCCTGACTGCACATATTGTAATACGGCGTAACGCATAAAATTGCATCCGCGCCCGCCTTTTCCATAGCCCTCGCATTTTGGACAGCCTTTTCCGTACTGTTTGCGCCCGCGCCCGCAATGACGGGGATTTTTCCCTTGACGATATCCTTTGCGCATGCTGTAAGCTCAATTTTCTCATTCTCCGCAAGCGTCGAGGCTTCGCCCGTCGTTCCGCAGACAATCAGCGCGTCGATTTTCGCGCTCAGCTGTCTTTTTACCAGCCGTTCAAACGCCGGCATATCGACTTTTCCCATGCGAAACGGCGTGATAATCGCCGTGCCCGTTCCATAAAACAAGCCTGTCATATGATCTAACGCCTCCGTTTTCCTTATATTCCGTCTAACAGCATATGCTGATATGCAAGTTCAATATGAATATGCGCATATTTATACATTTAAGGTTAAGATTTTCAAATCCTATTGAATAATAATACGTATAGTGCTATAATGTCGGACATGTTTTTTCCGAAACCAAATCACCGTCTAAAAGGGAGTAATCGATATGAAGCATCTTCTGAAAATGTCCGATATGAGCGCCTTAGACATCTTAGGTGTTTTAGACCTCGCCGATCAGCTGAAATATGAGCGCAAAAACGGCATTCCCCATCCGCACCTGAAGGGTAAGACGCTCGGCATGATCTTTCAGAAGAGCTCTACGCGCACCCGCGTTTCCTTCGAAGTGGGCATGTACGAGCTGGGCGGCCACGCCCTCATGCTCTCCGGAAGCGAGCTGCAATTGGGCCGCGGCGAGCCCATCAAGGATACCGCGCGCGTTCTTTCCAGATACTTAGACGGCATCATGATCCGCACCTTCCGTCAGGAAGACGTAGAGGAGCTTGCCGAGTACGGCTCCATCCCGATCATCAACGGCCTGACCGACTACGCCCATCCCTGTCAGGTACTTGCGGATCTTATGACCATCCGCGAGGTGAAGGGCAGACTCAGCGGCCTTAAAATGGCGTTCATTGGCGACGGCTTCAATATGGCCAACAGCCTGATCGTGGGCGCAATCAAGGTGGGCATGGCGTTCGCCATCGCCTGCCCCAAGAGCTACGAACCTGACGCAGAAATCATGAAATGGGCAAGCGAAAACGGATGCTTCACCATCACCACCGACGTATTAGAGGCCGTTAAGGACGCAGACGTCATCGTCACCGACGTTTGGGCTTCCATGGGTCAGGAGGAAGAGGCGCAAAAACGCAGAAACGCCTTCGAGGGCGTCTATCAGGTAAACGAAAAGGTGCTTGCCGCCGCAAAGAGCGATTGCATGGTTCAGCATTGCCTGCCCGCGCACAGAGGCGAGGAAATCACGGAGGATGTATTCGAAGGCCACGCAAGCGAAATCTTTGAGGAAGCCGAAAACCGCCTGCACGCCCAGAAAGCGCTTTTGGTCAAGCTGATGGCGTAAAAAGCCCTTGACAAACTGCATAAAGATATGTATAATACGCCCAATCATACAAGGAGATTGATAGAATGAACGCAAACATCAAAAAGCTTAATCGCTTTGTCGCACCCCGCTTCGGTTGGCGGAGTGCCTGTTCGCGTTCCCATTTTTTCGATTGATCCCAGATATTCGGGCGATCAAAAGCGCGGGCAGGAGAAAGCAATATTTTCCGGCCCGCGCCTTTTTTATACAGAAAGGAGTTTGTCAACATGAACGCGCTTGAAACCTTTTACCTAACCCACGACGAGCATAAGCGGTTTGCGCCGAAATCCGGTCAGGTCGAATTTCTGACCACCGTCAGATATGCGGAAAAATACCTCTTCCCGGGCGCAAAAATTCTTGAAATCGGCGCGGGCAGCGGACGGTATTCTCATTATTTTGCAAAGAAGGGCTATTGCGTAGACGCGGTCGAGCTTCTGGATGTAAACATCGAGCGCATCCGTTCTCACACGCAGGCGGGCGAAGAAATACGCATATTCAAGGGAAACGCTCTAAATCTCGCCTTCCTTCAAAGCGAGCAATACGATATCGTGCTGCTTTTAGGGCCCTTATATCATCTGTACACGCAAAAGGATCAATTAACCGCGCTTCATGAATCTTTGCGTCTTCTTAAAAAGGGCGGCATCCTCATGAACGCGTATTGCCTTGCCGACGCTGCGATTCTGACAGCCGGTTTTTTGAAGGGATATACAAAATCGCTGATTGAAAGAAAGCTTCTGGATCCGATCACCTTCAAAACGCATTCCGAGCCGGAGGACGTATTTCAGCTTTTCACGGTTTCCGATATCAACCGGCTGAACGCCCAAATCCCCGCGCGCCGCCTGACGCTTGTCGGAAGCGACATGTCCGCGGAATTTCTGAAAGATACCATCGACAACATGGACGATGAAACCTTCGAAATCTATATGCGCTACCATTTCACCGTCTGCGAGCGGGAAGACCTGATCGGCGCGGGCAACCACGCGCTGGACATTTTAAGAAAGGACTGAAAAACATGCTTCCGAAGATCGATTTAAGCAGCGCAAGAATCGAAACCGAGCGCCTCGTTCTGCGCCCCTTCACCGATAATGATCTCATTGACTTTTTCGCCTATGCATCCGTTCCGGGCGTGGGCGAAATGGCGGGCTGGCCGCATCACGAAAATATCGAAACCTCGCGGAAAATTCTCTCCATGTTCATGGAAGAAAAAAACGTGCTCGCTATCTTCCACAAGGAATCGAGCCGCGTAATCGGCTCCTTCGGCTTTCACGACTCGTGGGCGAATTATGATGAAAAATACAAGGATTTTCTGATCTGCGAAATCGGCTACGTTCTTTCAAAGGATTACTGGGGACAGGGGCTCATGCCCGAGGCGGTCAAAGCCGCCGTCGCATACGCCTTTTTGACGCTGAATCTTGACTACATCGGCGTATGCCACTTTACAGACAACCTTCAGTCCCGAAGGGTCATTGAAAAAAGCGGCTTCACGCCCGTTTCCACCGGCATTTTCCACGCAAAACAGCTGAATCGGGATTTTGAGGAAATCCGATACCTTCTGCCGCGCCCCCAAACAATCTCCGATTGACACATCGCATCCTCCGGTTTATAATGAATATGTAAATATTTAGCATTCGGAGGATACGCATATGCTTTTAATCAAGAACGGTAAAGTGTTCGACGCGGTACATAAAGAGCCCAAAATACAGGATATCCTCGTAGAAAACGGGAAGATTGCCCAAATCGGCGAAAACCTCGCCTGCGAAGGCGCGAAAATCATCGATGCAGCCGGTTTGAACGTTTACCCCGGCTTTGTCGAAGCGCACGGCCACATAGGCCTTGATGGCTACGGCATCGGGTACGAGGGCGCGGATTACAACGAGCATAACGATATCCTCTCCCCTCAGCTTCGCGCCATCGACGCCATTCAGCCGTTTGATTTTGCGCTCAAGGAAGCGCGCGAAGCCGGCGTAACGACTTTGAACGTCGGCCCCGGAAGCGCAAACGTGCTGGGCGGAACCTTTGCCGCAATCAAGCCCGTCGGAAAGCGCGTGGACAAAATGTGCGTAAAGAAGGAAACCGCCATGAAGTGCGCATTCGGCGAAAACCCGAAGCGCTGCTATCGCGACAAGGGCGACTCCACCCGTATGTCCACGGCGGCAAAGCTGCGCGATATGCTTTTCCAGGCGAAGGAATACAGCGAAAAACTGCTTGCGGCGGAAGCCGACCCCAGCAAGAAGCCCGCCTTCAACATGAAGCTTCATTCCCTTCTGCCCGTCATCCGCGGCGAAATGCCCTTAAAGGCGCACGCCCATCAGGCGGACGATTTGTTCACCGCCCTTCGAATCGCCAGGGAATTTAATGTAAAGATCACCCTTGAGCACGTCACCGAAGGCCATCTGATCGCGGACGAACTTGCGGAAGAAAACGTCATGCTCGCCGTAGGCCCGACCCTCGGACACGCCAGCAAGTTTGAGCTCAGAAACAAAAGCTGGACGACCCCCGGCGTTTTAAGTCAAGCCGGCTGCCACGTTTCCATCATCACCGATTCCCCTGTCATTCCGCAGAAGTATCTGCCCCTGTGCGCAGGCCTTGCCGTGAAGGCAGGCATGGATCCGTTTGAGGCGCTCAAGGCCATCACCATCAACCCTGCCCGTCACATCGGCATTGAGGACAGAGTAGGCTCGCTTGAGGTCGGCAAGGACGCGGACATCGTTATCACCGACGGCTGCCCCTTCGAAGTGGCGACCCAGGTCAAATATGTGTTCATTAACGGCGTAAACTGCCTGTAGATACGAACAATGCACCGAATCCAGCGCGATTCGGTGCATTTTATCTATCCTTAATTTTACATTTACCTGTCTTTTTTCCGCTTCTGACCGTTTTTATGCACATTTTCTCCCCTTATCTTTTTCCATTCCTTCGTATTATTCACGAACTGTTGACGAAAACAAATAAATAATATATAATATTTGTGATAAAGATATAGAACTTATACATTCAAGTAAACACTGTGTTTCCAATGTGAATAAACATGTGTCAAACCACAGCAAGAGCAGGAGGAATCTCTATGACGCTCCCCGGTAAAGTATCAGTTTGTTTTCTGGAAGAGGACGTCCCGCAGAAGGCGTATTTCCGCATCAAGCCACTGTTTGTCAAAGGGGACGGATCTTTCGAACGAATTGAAAACACCAAAGAGCTTTTGCCGGACGAAGGCGGCATCCGCATCGTGCCGGACAAAAATGAATCCAGCCGTTTCAAGGCGCGCATGCGCACGCTGGGCTCGTTCTGTCTTTTAGACCTGACCCGTCATCCGAACGAAAACGACAAAATCCGTCCCAACAAAAACTATAACCCCGCCAATCAGGAAAACAACAAAAATATCGTCTATTCCGACGTGATCGATCGCTGCCCCGCCGAATGGCTGATGGAGGTCATTCGCGTGGACGCCGTGCTTGATCATTGCGCAAGCGCGTTTTTAAAGCGAAAGCCCGGCACCGACGCCGTTGCGCTGATTGCAGAGGGTGTTTTGTCCTTTCCCTATGTGTATCAGGAGGATGAAAACGGAAAATTCACCTTTACACCCGATGAAACATGCGAGCTGCGCGCAACCGACGAAAAAGCGTATATGCGCCTTTTCAAAGAAAAAATGTCGGAAGACGCCGAAATCGAATTCATACTGACCGCCGCCGGTCAGCCGCTTTATAAAAGAATCGAAAAAGCCGAGGAAGCGGCGGACGAACAGCCTGCTCAGGAAAATGCGCCCGAATCGGAAGCACAGGCGGAACAGCCCGCCGAAGTCAAGCAGGCGGAGCCTGAAAATACCGAGCCCGCCCCCGCTTGCGAAAAACCCATTGAAGAAGCAGCCCCCAAGGAGGCAGAAGCCGAAAAGAAATGGGTCAAGCCCGCTTCAAACGAGCGTATCGTGCCTCTTCGCATCCGCGAAAAGGAATCGGCGCAGGTCGGTCAGACCGGCCTTAACCCCCGAAAAGGCAGGAGTCTCGCCGAGGTGGTGGACGACGGCTGGCGCAAATCGCGCATGGATCAGTTCGGCGCGCCCATTCCCGTCGACGTGACCGGCATGCCCGTGGTTAGCCCTGTAGAGCACGCAAGCGAGCTTCTCAAAAAGGCGTGGGATCTGAAGGAAGCAAGAAACCTGATTCTTACGGAGATTCTGAAGCTGGAAGATTTCGCCGAAAACGCCGCGCCGCACATCGCCGACTGTCTGGCTGCGCCCGTTTCCGAGGCTGAAAGCAACAAGCTCAACAGTCTGATTGCAGAAAAGCTCAAGATTCTTTCCGAAATCGACGAGCTTCGAATTCACAAAGCCGCCAAGCGCGAAGCGCTCATGGACGAGCTCCGTCAGGTACATAAGGCCGAATTTGCCAAGTATGAACAGAACATCCGCCGCTTAAAAGCCGAGCGTGAAAAGGCCTTGAAGGATGCGGAAAACGCCCGCGCCGCCTGCGAATCTGCCAAGCGCCTCATGGAGAAGGGGCTCAGCGAATCCATCAAGACCGATTTCGAAAAGCTCTACGAAGCGCTCAAGGCTTCAACCGGAGACGTATACGTTTCAACCGAGGATTACGAACGCTCTCCGAGCGTCTACGCGCCCAGCGGCGCGCAATTGATCAGCGACATCCGAAACCGCTTTGAAAAGAGCGGACGCGCCTTTGAAAACGACGAAGCGGTTAACCTGCTTGCCTGCCTCTATTTAGGCAGATTCCTGCTCGTTTCCGGCAAAACCGGCGCAGGAAAAACGGCGTTCGTGACGGATCTTGCCGAAGCCATGGGTCTTACGCAGAAGGGCGCGCGCCGCTTCCTCTCTTTGGTCGGCGGAAGCCTCCCCGCCCCGCAGACCTCCGCCTTCAAGGCGCTGACCGCTTTTGAAGACATGCAGAGCCTCAGAATCCTTTTGATGGACGATGCAAACGGCACGGAAGCCGTCGATCAGTCGCGGGGTTTGATCTCTTGGATGGATCAGTCCAAATCATCCAGCGCGCTTCGCATCGTTATGACCGTTCTGGACGATCAGGTCGGTTATCCCGTGAACCCCCGTATTCTGGATCGCGCGTTTTTCATGCGCATCCCGTCCAGAGACGTCGCCCATTTAAGCGGCGTACTTAAAACCGTTGAAAGCGCTGACGTCACGGTGTCGCTGGACGCGCTTTCGGAGATTTTCAAGACCGACCGCCCGCTTCCCGCACAAATTGAGGATCGCTTAAACGCCTTTATAGAAGCCACCAACGCCATCGGCGTTCCGCTTTCCGAGCGCACGATTACGGACATTTCAAAATATATAAGCGCCGTTCTTCCCTACATGACGTGCTCGCCCATGGAGGTATTGGACTACGCGCTTTCCCAGCGCGCCGTGCCCTATCTGTTGGCAACCGCGCGCGTCGAGGCGCTCAACGAGCTTCCCGAGATCCTGTGCGACATGAAAAAGAGCCTTCAATTGATGAACGAACCTCTGGCGCTTCCGCCGCTGGAATAATCGCCGGATAAAAACGAAGATACGGGACGCAAAACCCATCCTCTTCATGGGAAAGATGAATTTTTCTCGTAGGGGACGGTTTTTGCGTTCCGTTTTCTCTTTCTTGGAAGGGAAAACTGTGCTATAATGAGATAAGTGAAATTCTGGTTTGGAGGCTGTCTATGAAAAACATCAACGTTGCAATCATCGGCTGGGGCTTTATGGGCAGAACGCATACCCACGCCCTTCGCGCCATTCCCATGATGTATCCCGGCGTCGATTTTAAGCCGGTTTTAAAGTGCGTGTGTTCAAGGCGCGTTTCCTCCTGTCTGGACGCAATGGCGCTGGTCGGCTTTGAACGATACACCACCGACTGGAGAACGCTTATAAATGATCCCGAAATCGACGTCGTTTCCATCTGCACGCCCAATGACCAGCACGAAGAGATGGCCATCGCGTTTTTAAAGGCCGGAAAGCACGTTTATATCGATAAGCCGCTCACAACCTCCCTTGAAAGCGCCGAGAAAATCGCAAGGGCAGCCGAAGAAAGCGCTTCCCTTACCCAAATGGTCATGAACAACCGCTTCCTGCCCGCCACCATGCGCGCAAAGCAGCTTTATGACGAAGGAAAGCTGGGCGAGATTATCGGCTTTCACGCCCGGTATCTTCATTCGGGCTCTGTGGATGAGAAAAAACCCGTCGGCTGGAAGCAGCTTTCTCAGGGCGGCGTAATTTTAGACCTTTTGAGCCACGCGCTCGATCTTGTTTTAAGCGTCTGCCCCGCGCCCGAAAGCGTTTTCTGCGCAACCCACACGCTGTACGCATCCCGCCCCACCAAGGAGGGCGGAGAAACGAAAGATCTTTCCGAGGATCATGCCGTCATGACCATGCGCCTTGAAAACGGCGCGATCGGTTCTATTGAGGCCAGCAAAATCGCAACCGGCGCAAACGATGAATTGTCCTTTGAAGTCTACGGCAAATTGGGCGCGGTGAAATTCGATTTAATGGAGCCCGGCTGGCTGTGGTTCTTTGACAACACGGTAAAGGAAGCGCCCTTGGGCGGAAGCCGCGGCTGGACGCGCATCGAAAGCATGGGCCGCTTCGAAGCCCCCGCCGGAACGTTCCTGCCGCCCAAAAACGCGGTCGGCTGGGATCGCGGACACATTCATTCCTATTACTGCTTCCTCGACTGCGTCGCGCACGGCAAAACGCCCTGCCCCACCATCAAAGACGGCGCATTCCTTCAGAAGGTTTTAAGCCGCGCGCAGGAATCCGCTAAATCCGGCACGTGGCAAAAGATCTGATCATAAGCATTCGGAGCTGATTTCATGTTTTCATCCGCGCTCAACGACATCCTCTTTACCCTCGTCCCCGCGCGTCCGAATTCCGTCATCCGGGCGGATTTTGCCCGCGAAATCGATCAGAATCTCATAAACGATTTCCAGCGCGCAGCGGAAAAGGCGTTGTCAAAGCCTGTTTCCAATCTTTTGGCGTCGGATTGGATTCATCATCCGGACGTCTATTTCGCTTGCCGCCTTGAAAGACGCGAAATACTCTTTCAGCTTGTACTGGGCGAATTCGTCACGCAAAGCGGAAGATACATCGACAAAATCATCGACTTAAGCTGGGCGATCACCGAGGAAGCCACATGGTCGGAGGCCAGAGATATCGCCCAGGTGGACAGATGCGAAGAAGACAATTTTGCCTTTGAAACCGCGTCTCTCCTTTCGTGGGCATGGCATTTATGCGGCGCGGCCATCGGCGCAAAATCCAAATATGCGCTAAACCGTATCGAGGACAGCGTGTCTTTGAGGATTCTCGCTCCGTTTGCCCGGCAGGAAGCGCCCGAATGGACGAAAAAGCGCGGAGAAAGAACGTTTGAGCGGCTTTTAAAGCTTTTGACCGCCTTTCTTCTGATAGATACGCGCGACAAACGCCGCTGGGTAAGCATCCGAAGGATTTTCCATTTTATGGATCTTATCATAAAGGACGTCCCCGCAGACGGCGTTCATCCTGTCAACATCGAAACATGGCTTAAAGACCTCGCCGCGCTTTCGGATGCGTCCCGCCTCATCCTTTACGCAACCGACGGCCGCGTAGACCTCGCAGCCGACAAAAAATACGCGCGCATGGCGGACTACGCCGTCAGCGCGCACATGGGACAGGGGCTGTTTGTAAATCCGGACGGCGCGCCCGCGCCAATTCTGCCCGGCGAAACGGTATTCAAAATCGGCTTTACCGCAAGCAACCCTTCCCTTCAGAAATTGGGCGCAATGCTTGCAAAGGGACAATCCGCCGCCCCGGGCGCAAGCGTAACCGATAAAATCATGACTTCGCTTGTGCGCCGTCATTTTCTGTCGTGCTCCGCTCGCTGCCCTGTCCGAAAACGCGTATCTCTTCCCATCGGAAAACTGGTTTCCGCTTATCAGAGCGGATTTCAGGCCGCTCTTACCGGCGGAAGCGGCATAAGCGGCCACGAAGACGCCTGCAATCTGTTTATCACCTATCTGGGAGAAGCCGTGTTTTTTGATACCGGCGCGGGCCGCTCCCGCGCGCTGTACCACTCGTGCCCCACGGTCAACGGCATCTTCCCCGATAAGGGCTTTTCCGGAGCAAAGGACGTCGAGGCCCGGTTTGAGGAGGCCTACACCTACCTTTTCGCCAACATGGCGCAGGCGTTCCCGCAGTCCGCAAACGTAACCTCGTGGCAAAGAACGGTGATGCTCTCGCCCTTTGAAAAGCGCGTGCGCGTTGTGGAATCCTATGATCTCGTCGCTCCCGCCGAATCCGTTGTTATCCGCTATGTAACGCCCGTTCGGCCTGAAAAAACGCCAACCGGAAACATTCGTATCGGAAATACCGTCTTTTCCTCTGAAACCGGCCTTCCCATCCGCATTACGCCCCTTGAAAACGCATGGGCGCTTGAAATTGACGTTGAAAACCCCGGAATGCGCGGAACGCACGCGTTCGCGCTGGAAGGAGAATAGATGAAAAAAACGACTGCTTCGGCAGCCGTTTTTTTGTGAAGCATCCTTCGGATATGAAGCACGCCTTCGGCGCGTTTTCGTATGTGATTACGTTTTACTCCCACGCTTTTTTCAGCATCGGCATGAACATACCGCCCTGAACGGAGCGGGCAATGAAGTGTTCGTAACAGCCGGTAATCGTGTCGTACCAGTCGCTGAAGGCTACGCGGGTAGGCGTTTCCTTTAAGTATTTTACGAGGGGCTTTGCAAAGGCTTCTACGCCTTCCTTGGTATCGGCCATGGCGGAGGACCATATGATCCAGTCGCTCTTGGTGTAGGTTTTGCGGCTGTCGAGCGGGACGCCGTATTCGTTGGTTTCCTGCATATAGCGGGCAATTTCGGCGTGATAGAATTCTTCATCCCAGATGCCGAAGCCGAAAAGCTTGTCCCATACAGCGTTATACTTCAGGCTCCAGCCGTCGCCGTTAAGCGTAAGCGCGGTTCCGTTATCGGTCTTTGCGCGTTCGTAGACGCTTCTGCCCATCCGGATTGCAGCGTTTTTGTAGTATTCGGCTTCTTCCCCTTCGCCCAGCTTTTCCATCATCCAGCCATAGGCGGCCAAGCCGCAGACGGCCTTGAAGGCGAGATTGACATTGTGCGCGAGGTGCCCGGCAAAATCGTCGGTGCAAAGCTGTTCGCCGGGATCCTCGCCGTATTTTTCAAGGTATTTGACCCATGTTTTGAGAAGCGGAAGATTTTCCTTGGCAAATTCGGTATCGCCGTCCGCGCGCATGGCGGCGGCAACCATCAGAATCATATTGCCGCATTCCTCAACCGGCATCTGATACCGATGCTCATAAACGTTTTCCGCGCCCTCATACAGGAACGTCGGCGGGAACTGACCGGCGGGGTAAAAGGCCGGATCGCACTTTTCGTCGTTGAATACGCAAGCCTTTTCGCGTCCGCGCCTTCCACTTAAAGCATACACCTGCCCCGTCGCAATCGGGTACCGGCCGACGTCATGCGGCGCAAAATCCTCCTTCCACACGGGCATGGAGGCAAATTTGAAAATCGGACGGCACATGCCGCGCACAAGCTCGGGCGCATACAGCAAGTACAAAGGCGCGGACGGATAGCTCACGTCCACAGTGCCGATACAGCCGTTTGAGTCGTTTTCCTTGGACAGGAAAACGGGTTTTCCGTCGCGGTCGGCAATCAGCTTGTGGGCGCAGATGGAATGACGGTACGCAGCGCAGGCCAGCGCCATCATGCTTTCGCCGCCGGCAGCCTCGGCTTTTGAAAGGATATCTTCATCCAGCTTCTCAAGGCGCTGTGCGATTTCATCGTGCCGCTTCATCATTTCACGGATGGCCTGTACGATGGTTTTGCCGTTTCGGGCATAATAGGCATGCGCGGTATACTCAAAATACTGAATGGAAGCAATGTCGTCGTAGGCTATCGCTATCATCATGCTTTCGCCTGTTTTGAGGGCCTTTTCAGAAACGAGGCCCCAATGTCCGCCCACACGGTCGAAGCGCACGGGCGACTCGCTTGCCAGATACGCATAGCCCCAGTCGATTGTGATGTGATCGGATGATCTGTTCAGAAGCGGCTGCACCTGCTTGCCCATCCACGCCAGATTGAATCCGCCCGCGTCGTATTCGCCGCCAATCATGGAATCGGCGGCGCAAGCGCCGTTTTTACAGATATCGTCGTGCCAGATGAAGGAAACATCAATGTCATGCGCCTGTCCGTCAAGCGATTTTGTTTCAATATCCAGATAGTTTACGGGCGTGCTCATAAGATCGAAATCGTCCATCAGAAGCGGCGCTCGGAAGGAAACGGTTATCTCGGCTTCGCCGGCCTTAAAGACATAAACCGTCTTCGTAGGCGTAACCATTCTTTCTATAAGCTCCGCTTTTTCATTGCGCTGATTTCCGATCAGCGCATAGGCCTTGTTGTCCACGCAGGCGGCGAGCGTCATTCGTTTTCTTTCGCCCGCCCAATGGGTGGTTTCGCCGTCCGCGGGATGATCGAAGGCGGACCAAACGGACAGGAAGGGATCTATCGAGATTAAAGGATATGCGGGAAGATAGCTTTTGTAATCCATAGAAAATACCTCCTCATACGCAATGCTTATCCAGATTATATCACACAAACGCATTCAGCGAAACACCCGTCTTTCCTTTTTTTTCGATTCGTGCTATAATGTATTTTAGAGGGATATGCCATTTTTGAAGGAGGTCAATCACGCTTGTTCTGTCATCTTCACATGCATACCGAATACAGCCTTTTGGACGGCGCAAACCGCATCAAGGATTTGATCGCGCGCGTCAAGTCTTTGGGCATGACCTCCTGCGCCATCACCGATCACGGCGTAATGTACGGCGTTGTCGATTTCTATAAGGAAGCCAAAAAGGAAGGCATTCACCCCGTCATCGGCTGCGAGGTATACGTGTGCAGGGACATGGACGCCAAAAACGACGCCGGACGCGAAATGAGCCACCTGATTCTCCTTTGCGAAAACCAGACGGGCTATCAGAATCTGATCAAGCTTGTCTCCGAGGGCTTCACGCGCGGCTTCTATTATCGACCGCGCATCGACTACGATCTTCTGAAAAAACACAAGGAGGGTTTGATCGCGCTTTCCGCGTGTTTGTCCGGCGACCTTCCCAAGGCCGTTTTAAACGGCAGAATGAAGGACGCTTTGTCCATCGCGCGCATGTATCAGGAGATTTTTGGAAAAGATCATTACTATATAGAGCTGCAGAACCACGGCCTTCAAGAGCAGAAGCAGGTGCTGCCGGGGCTCATCCGCATTGCAAACGATTTGGACATTCCCTTAGTCATCACCAACGACTGCCATTATACAAACAGAGAAGACGCCGAAGCGCAGGAAATTCTCATGTGCATCCAGACGGGCAAAACGCTCAAGGATGAAAACCGCATGCGCATGGAAACCGACCAGATGTATATCAAAAGCGAGGACGAAATCCGCTTGCTCTTCCCCGACTTTGACGACGCGATTCAAAGAACCGAGGAAATCGCAAGACGCTGTCACGTTGAATTCGATTTTGACACCAAGCACCTGCCCGCCTATCCCCTGCCCGGCGGCGAAACGGCAGCCGAGATGCTGCGCCGCCTGTGCACGGAGGGCTTAATGCACAAATACGCGCCCGAACGCACGGACGCAAGGAAACGCCTTGATTACGAGCTTACCGTCATCGAGACCATGGGCTATGTCGATTATTTTCTGATCGTCTGGGATTTTATTAATTATGCGAAGCGAAACGGCATTCTGGTCGGCCCCGGACGCGGAAGCGGCGCGGGCTCCATCGTCGCCTATACCCTTGACATCACCGCCATCGACCCCATCGAGTACAGCCTGCTGTTTGAAAGGTTTTTGAATCCCGAGCGCGTGAGCATGCCCGACCTTGATATCGACTTCGACTACGAGCGAAGAGGCGAGGTCATTGAATATGTTCAAAGAAAATACGGCTCCGACCACGTGGCGCAGATTATCACCTTTGGCACGATGGCGGCTCGCCTTGTATTAAGAGACGTCGGCCGCGTCATGGATCTTCCCTACGGCGTTGTGGATCAGGTTGCCAAGATGGTGCCGTTTGAGCTGAATATGACGCTTCAAAAGGCGCTTGAAGCCAATCCCGACCTCAAAAACGCCTATGAAGGCGACGAAGATATCAAAAAGCTGATCGACACGGGCAAGAAGCTTGAGGGAATGCCGCGCCACGCGTCCACGCACGCGGCGGGCGTTCTGATTACCGCCAAGCCCGTTTCCGACTATGTGCCCCTTCAGACCAACGATCAGGTCATCACCACCCAGTTCCCGATGGGCACGCTGGAGGCCTTGGGGCTTCTCAAAATGGACTTTCTGGGTCTTAGAACGCTGAACGTCGTGGGCGACAGCCTTGAGTTAATCCGCGAAAACGGCGGCCCCGCCATGGACAGCTACGATATCCCGATGGACGATGCAGGCGTCTATCAAATGATTTCCTCCGGCGATACGGACGGCGTGTTCCAGCTGGAATCGGGCGGCATGAGAAACTTCCTCATGAACATGAAGCCGCAGAATTTTGAAGACATCATCGCCGCCATTTCCCTCTATCGCCCCGGCCCCATGGACAGCATTCCCCGCTTTATTCAGGGAAAGCATAACCCCGCCACCGTCAAATACTTAACGCCCAAGCTCGAGCCCATTTTGGACGTTACCTACGGCTGCATGGTCTATCAGGAGCAGGTTATGCAGATTGTGCGCGATCTGGCCGGCTATTCGATGGGCCGAAGCGACCTTGTGCGCCGCGCCATGGCCAAGAAAAAACACGACGTGATGGAAAAGGAAAAGGAATATTTCATAAACGGCAAGCTAAACGACGACGGAACCGTCGACGTACCCGGCGCAATCCGCATGGGCGTAAGCAGGGAAGCCGCCGAAAAGCTGTTTGACGAAATGACCGCCTTCGCCTCCTATGCCTTCAATAAATCGCACGCCGCGGCCTACGGCGTCGTCGCCGTTCAGACGGGCTGGCTCAAAAAGCATTATCCAACCGAATTCATGGCCGCGCTCATCAATTCCATCGCGGGTTCGAGCGAAAAGGTGGCCTATTACATCGAATATTGCCGTAAAAACAATATTGAAATCGCACCGCCCGACGTCAACCGCTCGATGGAAAAATTCTCCGTCGATACGTCCACGGGCAAAAAGAAAATACGCTTCGGCTTAAACGCCGTGAAAAACGTCGGCCACGGCGCAATCCGATCCATCATCGAGGAGCGGGAAAAGAGCGGCGACTATAAAGACCTTTTCGACTTTGCCGAGCGAAACGCAGGTCATCTGGTCAACAAAAAGGCCGTCGAATCCTTAATCAAGGCCGGCGCATTCGATTCCGTGCCCGGCAACCGCGCGCAGAAAATGTGCGTGTTTGAAAAGGCCATGGATTCGGCGAGCAAAAAATCCTCCTCCATTCTCGCAGGACAAATCTCTCTTTTCGGCGAAGCGAGTGAAATCGCATCCCCCACGCCGCCGCTTCCGCCGCTTGAGGAATTCGGCAGAAGACAAATTCTTTCCATGGAAAAGGAAGTCACCGGCATCTATGTGTCCGGGCACCCGCTGGAGGAATATGCAAGCCAGCTTTCAAAGCTGGACATCAACGCCCGGTATCTTGCGCAGTACGTCGAGGAAAAATCGGACGGCGGCATGTCCATCGACCAGATGAAGGTCAAAATGGGCGGAATTCTCACCGATAAGCGCGTCAAATCCACCAAATCCGGCGGCATGATGGCGATTGTGAATCTGGAAGATTTGTACGGCTCGACGGAGGTCTTGGCCTTCCCGCGCGTGTATGAACGCGTAAAGGACAAGCTGATTGAAGAATCTGTCGTAGTGATCACAGGCCGCTTAAGCGCAAGGGAGGACGAGACGCCCAAGCTCTTAATCGACACGATTTCCCCCCTCGGAACGGACGCGGAAATGAAGTCAGCCGCGCAAGCCGTCACGGTGGAACCCGAAAAGCCAAGAAAGCTTTATCTGAAGCTCACGCGCAAACAGCTGGACGCGGCGGAATTCATCCTTGAAACCACGCCCGGAAGCATCCCTGTGTACTTCTATTTCCACGACGAACAAAAAACCTTCCGCGCGCCCATGAATCTCTGGGTTTCCATGGATTACGACAAGGAAGGGCTGGAAGGCCTCTTAGGCGCAGGCAGCGTCGTGATGAAATAAATACGAAACCGACCGCACAAACAAACCGAAAACCAAAGGAGCTCACTATGAAAAATCATACGCCCGCAAGAGTCTACGTCGTCATCCCCTGCTACAACGAGGAAGAGGCTCTGCCCATCACCGCAAAAACAATGGAAAAATTCTTTGACGACATGATCAAAGACGGCCTTTTTGCGCCCGACAGCCGAATGCTTTTGGTAGACGACGGAAGCAAGGATAAAACGTGGAGCGTCATTTCCGATCTTGTTTCCTCCTCGGAAAAATTTGAAGGCCTGAAGCTCGCCCACAATGCGGGCCATCAGAACGCGCTTTGGGCAGGCATGAATAAGGCCGCCGAAAATGCCGACGCCGTCATTTCCATCGACGCGGATCTGCAGGACGACATAAACGCCATGCGCGGCTTCATGAACGAGTTTTACGCGGGCGCGGACATCGTGTACGGCGTTCGCTCCAAGCGCGAAACCGACACCGTCTTTAAGCGCATGACCGCCGAAATGTTTTATAAGGGCATGGCGAAAATGGGCGTTGAAACCGTATTCAATCACGCCGACTACCGACTGATTTCCAAGCGCGCGCTTTCGGAGCTTTTAAACTTCACCGAGGTCAACCTGTTCCTTCGCGGCATGGTGCCGACGCTGGGCTATAAGACCGCAAAGGTTTATTATGAAAGAAGCGAGCGCACGGCGGGCGAAAGCAAATATCCGCTCAAAAAAATGCTGGCCTTCGCCGTTCAGGGCGTAACCAGCTTCTCCGTAAAGCCCATCCGCATGATCGCGCTTCTGGGCTTCATTTTCGCCTTAGCAGCCGTCGGAATCGGCGTCTACGCGCTCATTTCCCTGATCGCAGGCCGCGCCGTTCCCGGCTGGACGAGCACGATGCTTTCAATCTGGTTAATCGGCGGCGTGCAGCTGATTGCGCTGGGCTTAATCGGCGAATACATCGGCAAAATCTACACCGAGGTCAAGCGCCGTCCGCGATTTATCGTGGAAGAGCACTTAACGCACAAATAAATCATTTTTTTGAAAAAACGGGTTTAAAATTCTTCCATCCGGCGCAAAATACCTCTCGCAAGGGAGGTATTTTTTATGAAAGATGTAAACCGCAAAAAAATCTCAATGGTGCTTTTCCTGTGTCTCGCAATCGCGCTTATTATGACGGCGTGCATGAACAAAACCGGCTCCGATGAAAACCCCATGACCACGCCCGGCATGACCGCCGCCCCGTCCGTAACTCCAAGCGCAACGGTTGAGTCGCAGGGCGCGTTTGACTGGCTGGTAGACGGCGAAAAGGTCGAGGAAAACTTGTCCAAAATCTCCGAAATCAGTCAGGCGCGCGTGATTGTAAACAGCGATACCGCGCTGGTCGCGGTCAAGTTCAACCCCGCCTACAAAGGCGAGCTCACCGACCGCATCCGCGAAATGATCTCAAATGAAATCAAAAAAGCGGATCCGCGCATCAAAACCGTTACCGTAACCGCGGACGAAAACGCCGTTACTAAGGCCTATGCCCTCTCCGACCGCATGCGCGCCGGAGAAGCGTTTGAAGCCCTCAAAAACGACGTGGAAGACCTGCTCAGATCCATCGCGGACAGAATGTAACGCAAAACCTATCTCAATGCGCAGCCCCCACAGGACAGTCAGCAGGCATGCAGGTTTTTTCTGTGTGCCTGCTGTTGTATATCCAACAGAAGTATGATAGAATTAAATCGGATATACAAACTTGAATTTGATAAAGGCGTGTGATTGTATGAAAAAAATCAAGGGCGAAACAGTATGCTATACTCTAAGTGTCTTGCTGCTGCTATTATTCATTATCCACACCATTGTTGATTACAGCCGATACGACAGCACTTTGAATTCTGCACCATTCTATCTTTGGATTGTTGTAAACATACTCTATTTTATCATTCCTGCAATGATCGTTTTTATTGTTGGTATTATTATCAGGAAAAAGCAGAAAGCAAAGTAAATAATTCAATTCTTCAAACGCAAAATGCGCTTTTTATACATAACTTCCTGCCATGCGCCAAAAAAATAAAATCCAAGCAGCAAACTCGCTTGGATCAGACCATCAACAAACCTCTGGGTGAGGCATGGAGAGGGAGCGCACTCCCTCTCCATTTTCAATCGATTTTGGCGGCATGTACTTAAAAATCGCGCGTTTTCACAAAGCGCAGCGACTGAAAACGCTTCCCCTTTCC
>JAFWZN010000039.1 GCA_017522345.1 Clostridia bacterium
GGCAGTCTACGTGGGCGTAGTGACGGTTCTCGGTCTGATACTCTACGTGAGAGGTGTTGATCGTGATTCCGCGCGCTTTCTCTTCCGGCGCCTTGTCGATTTCGTCATAGCGCATGGCCGCAGCCTGGCCAAGCTGAGAAAGGGTCATGGTGATCGCAGCGGTAAGAGTGGTCTTGCCGTGGTCAACGTGGCCGATCGTTCCGATGTTTACGTGCGGCTTATTGCGCTCAAATTTTGCCTTGCCCATTTTGAATCTTCCTCCAAAATAATGTTAGATATTGTCACACGAAAGCGTCGTTTGCTTTAGTGCGTAAGGCCAAGAATTTTATTGGCAACGTTCTTGGGAACGGCCTCATAATGTGCAAACTGCATAGTAAAGGTGCCGCGGCCCTGGCTGCGGGAGCGAAGGTCGGTGGCATATCCGAACATCTCGGACAGCGGAACCATCGCGTCGATCACGTGCAGATCGCCATTGATTTCGGTGTTGATAATACGTCCGCGACGGGCGGCCATGTCGCCGTTTACAGCGCCCAGATACTCGTCGGGAACAACGATTTCAACCTTCATAATCGGCTCCATAAGCGTCGGATTGGCCTTCTTGACGGCCTCCTTGAACGCGAGCGAGCCGGCGATGTGGAACGCCATTTCACTGGAGTCTACATCGTGGTAAGATCCGTCAACCAGCGTACATTTGAAGTCCACAACCTCGTATCCGCCAAGGCATCCGGAAAGCGCAGCTTCCTTAACGCCGTTGGAAATGGGCTGAATGAACTCCTTGGGTACAACGCCGCCGACCGTCTTATCCTCAAACTCGTAACCGGCGCCGGGCTCCAGAGGAGACAGCTCGATTACGCAGTGGCCGTACTGGCCGTGGCCGCCGGTCTGGCGTACAAAACGACCTTCCGCCTTGGCAGTAGACGTAATGCACTCCTTGTAGGCAACCTGAGGCGCGCCGACGGTGGCTTCTACGCGAAATTCGCGCAGGAGGCGGTCAACAATGATCTCAAGGTGGAGTTCTCCCATACCGGCAATAATGGTCTGACCAGTCGTGTCGTCGGTATAGGTTTTAAAGGTCGGATCCTCCATCGCAAGGCGCATCAGCGCTTCGCTCATCTTGTCGCGGCCAGCCTTGGTTTTGGGCTCGATCGCAACGCGGATAACGGGATCCGGGAACTCCATGCTTTCAAGAACGACGGGCTTGTTCTCAACGCACAGCGTGTCACCGGTGGAAGTTTCTTTAAAACCTACCGCCGCGGCAATATCGCCGGCGCAAACCTCGTCAACTTCTTCTCGATGGTTCGCATGCATGCGAAGGATGCGGCCGATACGCTCGCGCTTGCCCTTCGTTGCATTGTATACATAGCTTCCGCTCTTAAGCGTACCGGAGTACACGCGGAAGAATACCAGACGTCCTACAAAGGGATCGATCATGACCTTGAAAGCGAGAGCGGCAAAGGGCTCGTTGTCGTCGCTCTTGCGCTCAATTTCCTCGTCAGAGTCCTTCTTGGTGCCCTTAACAGGCGGAATATCCAGAGGAGAAGGCAGATAATCCACAACGCCGTCAAGCAGGAGCTGAACGCCTTTATTTCTATAGGAAGTTCCGCAGAAAACGGGGTTCATTTTTCCTTCGATGGTCGCCTTTCGGATCGCCGTCTTCATCTCTTCCTCGGTGAACTCTTCGCCCTCAAGATACTTCATGGCGAGTTCATCGTCGGTGTCGGCGACGGCTTCGATGAGCTTCTGTCTGTATTCCTCGGCCTTCTCAAGATATTCGGCAGGAATGTCCGTTACCTCGATGTTAACGCCAAGATCGTCCTTGTAGATGTGGGCCTTCATGCGCATGAGATCGATGATACCGACAAAGGTATTCTCAGCGCCGATGGGCAGCTGCATCGGAACCGCATTGGCATGAAGCTTATTATGCATCATATCGACCACGCGATAAAAGTTCGCGCCGGTGACGTCCATCTTATTGATATAAGCAAGACGCGGTACACCGTATTTGGTCGCCTGACGCCAAACGGTTTCGCTCTGAGGCTCTACACCGCCCTTTGCGCAGAAAACGGCGACAGCGCCGTCTAGTACGCGAAGCGAACGCTCAACCTCAACCGTAAAGTCTACGTGACCGGGCGTGTCAATGATGTTAATCTGATGTCCGCGCCATTCGGCAGTCGTCGCAGCGGAAGTAATGGTGATTCCGCGCTCCTGCTCCTGCTCCATCCAGTCCATCGTAGCCATGCCTTCATGGGTTTCGCCCATGCGGTGCGTTCTTCCTGTATAGAAGAGAATGCGCTCGGTGGTGGTGGTCTTTCCGGCGTCGATGTGCGCCATGATACCGATGTTGCGAACTAAATCAAGCGAATGGGTTCTCGCCACAGGTGTTTACGTCCTTTCAATATTGCACACTTCGTATGCAGTCGATTTGCCCGTTCAGGCGAAAAGCAACGATCAAACGGCGGAAAAAGCGCGCGACACAGTATTTTGTGCTTTACAGGGCACATTACCGGCCGCGCGCAATGTTTTACGCCATTGACGGTTGTTATTACCAGCGGTAATGCGCGAACGCCTTGTTCGCCTCCGCCATCTTGTGCATATCCTCGCGGCGCTTTACGGCGTTTCCGGTATTGTTGGAAGCGTCGATGATTTCACCGGCAAGACGATCGGCCATCACGCGCTCGCCGCGCTTTCTGGCGAACATAACCAGCCAGCGAAGAGCGAGGGTCTGACGGCGCTCGGGGCGGATTTCAACAGGCACCTGATAGGTAGAACCACCAACACGGCGAGCCTTTACTTCAAGAGCGGGCATGATGTTGGCGATAGCCTGGTTGAAAACTTCGATGGCTTCCTTGCCGGTCTTCTCAGCGACCTGCTCGAAAGCGTTATAGCAAACGGTCTGCGCTACGCCGCGCTTTCCGTCGTACATAAGCTGATTGATAAGCTTGGTAACGATGATCGTTCCGTATACAGGATCCGGAAGCACTTCGCGCTTCGGAATAAATCCACGTCTGGGCATCTTTGTCCCTCCTATTATTATGGGCAGTCGAGAGAGAAATTAAGCAACTGGCAACTTATGAAAAACAAACCGTTGGCGCAGCTTGTTTTTACCCGACAAAAAACCTACTTGCCGCCTCATCCGCGTTCCTTCAGACGAGGAAGGGTTCGAGCCTTTTTCGGTTTGCCGAAAGATTACTTCTTGGGTCTCTTGGCGCCGTAAAGGGAACGACCCTGCATGCGCTTGGCAACGCCGGCGGTATCCAGCGCGCCGCGGATGATGTGGTAACGAACACCGGGAAGGTCACGAACCTTGCCGCCACGGATCAGAACAACGGAGTGCTCCTGCAGGTTGTGGCCGATGCCGGGGATGTAGCAAGTACCTTCGATGGAGTTGGTCAGACGAACACGAGCGATCTTACGAAGCGCAGAGTTCGGCTTTTTGGGCGTGAGCGTTTTGACCGACAGGCAAACACCGCGCTTCTGCGGGCACTTCTGCAGAATGGGCGAGTTGGATTTGCTGGTCACCTTTTCCCTACCTTTACGAATCATCTGGTTGATCGTAGGCACGGAAACACCTCCTCAATTTGTGGGTCTTTTTGGTCTATATACCGCTTCCTGCAACCCTGGAAGAGTACATCAACATTATGCGTGCTTTTTAATGGCCGCGCACGCGGTAGGCACCTGCACAGAGCAGGCTTCTCCAAGCGTTTTCATACTGTCTACGCGCGTATATTCCACATTCATCTGCTTGCACAGTTCCGTGATACGGCGAGAAATGAAAACGTCGGCGTCGTCAGCAATGAAGGCATGCTCGCAATTGCCCGACTCAATCGCTTTGATCGTCGTGCGCATTCCGACAGCTTTTATTGCAGTCTTCAGCTTTTCGAGCAATTCAGTCACATCCTTCACCACATAATCGAACTTGTACATCATACCACCCATTTACCGCTTTGTCAATGTTTCCTATTTTGAGTTTCGCGTGCATATGGGTTAATTTTTAAAGAAACAGGCGGCAGAGAATTTCTGCCGCCCCAGACCATCAACAAACCTCTGGGTGAGGCATGGAGAGGGAGCGCACTCCCTCTCCATTTTCAATCGATTTTGGCGGCATGTACTTAAAAATCGCGCGTTTTCACAAAGCGCAGCGACTGAAAACGCTTCCCCTTTCCGA
>JAFWZN010000040.1 GCA_017522345.1 Clostridia bacterium
AATATTTCTCGCTTTGTCGGCTTCCGACGGGCGGTATATTCGATATCTGTAAATGTTATCTGTTTTTCCATGATTATCACCTCGCCTCTATTATACCATATTCTTCCCTTCGATTAAATCATTATTTACTTGAGGGGAAGGCTTTGGGCAAAGCTGTTCTTAACTGCAGTTTTCTATTTGAGCGGCCATTAAGGCTTCACGCACGCTTTCCCGCATCTATGATAATCGACACCATTCCCAGCCTTCCATCTTTGTTCCGCGTATCAAAACGGAGCGATCGGCCGATTTTTCCGCCTGCTTCGTCCCAGTGTTTAAAGTGAAAATCTCCGTTTTCATCACAGTATTCGAGGAGCTCTACGGTAAATCCTGCCGTTTCAAAAACGCCTTTGAACGTTTTATAATCATACACAATCTTATGCGTGTAGGCGGGATGATTGGGATCGCCGTTCCCGCCGACCTTTACCATGTTCTGATACCATTCATTGCGGAAATTCTTATCGGGAACTGCTGCGCGGATATAGCCGCCGGGCTTTAGAAAATCATAGCAGTTCTTCGCCGCCAAAACGCCTTCTTCATACGTCATGTGCTCCCACACATGCTCCGCTAAAAACGCCTCGGCCTTGTTTTCCCCAAGGATTCTTTCAAAGTCCGAACGCCTCAACATGTTAAGTTCATTTTCCTGCGTCGCTATCCATCCATCCTGCCGGGTATTCCCCGCGCCGATAATGATTTTCAAATCAAAATCACCTTCGCTTTTAAGCAATTTGCATTGTTTTCATTATATCGTTAATCTGCCGCAAAGTCAATTTTCAAAAGGCCGCTCGTTTGAAACCCATTATTGATATCTGCTCTTAAGAAAAGCAGAACATTCTTCCGCCTTTTCATCGGCTGAATGTTCTGCTTTATTTATCCAATTCACGCTTCTTAGAACAATTCGGAAATATCGCTTGCGGTTTATCTCAAACGCGCCTGTACCGTTTTCTAAACCGCTCCCGTTTGCTCATTTATGTACTCTGACACGTCTTTTCCAAGCAGATAATACTTTCTGTCCGGATACCAGAAAATCCATTTCCCCTCCCATTTACAGATACTGGTATACGTTCCAACCTCCGCCGTCATTTTCGGTCCTACAGCAACATCTCCCGAATCCAGCAGTTTTACAGGATGCGAGAGCATTACAGGCTGCATACTGCTTTTTTCAAACCATCCCTTGCTGACATAGAGGGGATTTCTTACATAATTTGCCAGATTGCTCGTCCAAGGTCTTTTATCCATCTCATCAAAGCCCATGCGTTTTCCGGGATTATTATGGAAGAAAAACAGATATTCCGCTTCTCCCACTCTGTATATCGGGCACGGCGCAAGCGGCTGCTCCGCCGGTTCGCCATTTGCAAACCGCAAAATCTCGGGATCGGAAAATGTCTCGCCGTCATCAGATGAAACCGTATAATACGCATATCCCGTCATTGTACGCATGGTTACAAAAATTCGTCCATCCGGCAACAATGCAAGGCTTGGTTCTTCCGCTGTATCCATCTCAGGATATACGCTGTTTTTAACTCCGATCAGCTTATCGTCCTTCGGGAGCCATGTAAGGCAGATCTCATCAATCTGAGGATCCGCATCAAGATTTTCAAATCTCACCATGCAAAGATGTGCGCTTTCATTTACCCAGTTGGGCATTGGCGGATATATGCTATGGCTTGAATAGAGTGTTGCGCCGGTAATAAATCTCCCGTTCCTGTCTTTGATCGGCGGCTGCCAGAAGACAATGTTTTTATTTTTTGCAGGATCAGGATTATCATATTGGGAACGCGGCATTTTTATCTCTTGTGCCGGCGAAAACGTTCTTGCGCCATCATCTGAATACATGGCATACAACGCGCCGCTTTCCTGACGGTTGTTATCATAATTTTCCGTCTCTTTCATATAGAAAATATAGATGCGGCCCGATTCCGTAACAGCCTGAATTGCGTGACTTGCCTGAAAATCGTTTTTCGTATTCGCTCCGCAAATAACCTTCGGCTCGCTCCAGAGGACGCCATCCTTGGAGCGCGCGATCACCATTCTGTTGTCTCCGGCTCCCTCAACGGAACTCTGCGTCCACAACGCAAGCAGTTCTTTTTCCTTCGGGTTTTCGAAAACTCTTAATTGGCAGTTGTCGGTATCATATCCGTCTGTGTTATGCGGAAGATATAAAACGCGGTCAGGGCATGTGCGCATCCATTCTGTCTGCGGATTTCCAAGGGGAATATTCTCATCTGCCTTACCATAAGGGAAACCGTTTTCAATCAGCTGTTCTCTTGATGGAAGCAATCTATCCACCTCCGGTCATTTTTCGTATGCAAATTTATCGATCACGCAAGCAAGCTGCTCGCCAAACCGTTTGAATGCAAATTGAGAATTAGGGATTCTGTGTCCAATCTCTCGATCCCATATCTTGCTCATACTGATTTCAAATGTGACTCCGGGACCGAATTTTTTCTTCGCATAACCCGAGAACATTTGCGGAATGGATCCGCCATATCCGTAACCTTCCTCGTCAGGATTGATATAATCGCAGTTTTCGCGGATTAAATCAACAAGCCGCTCCATGTATTTTCTGAATTCATCGCCGCATGTATTGTCAACCGTGAGACCTGCGCCGGAAGTATAGTCGCTTTCGTCGCCGGTTCCGCCGTGAAGATCTGCAAGCAGAACGAATTGTTCTCCGCGTTCTTTTAGGCTTGTCAGATAAGCGTCAATTGCCTTTGTTTCAGGAAGCTTGAAATCAACCCAATCACGGTTGTAATTGAAGTCGTTGCTGTTCAACCTTTCAGGATTGATCTCGCTTCCGATTCTCCAGCCCATTTTATCTACAATCGGCGTAATCCTGAAAATCATTCTTTTTCTGATTTTTTGAGCCGCTTCGCTTTCTCCCGCAAGGAAGCGAATCATATAATCCAAAACATGGCATCCGGGATGCTCATGACAATGCTGCGCGGCATGAAGATATGCTGTCTTTTTCTCAGACGACGGCACGTCAAAATCCGTTACAACAAACGATTCCAGTTCACTTCCATCCATCGCCTCTCCCAGCACAATCTTTTGAACATATTTGGAATCTGAAACCGTTTTTTTGAGATTTTTGAAATTTGTATCCGTGTAGCGAAGAAGCGCGGAAACATAGGATATATCCTCCGGCAATTCAAATTCCATCAGAATATCCGTTCCATCCTCTTTTGCATCCAAAATCCTTTCCCAGTGGATTTCATCTCCGCTAATGTACATCGCATCTTTAAGCGCGTGAAAGAACGGAGGCCAGTCAACCGAATAATACGCCCAGTTCTTATATTCATCGGATACCGCATCAGGATCAAAAACAGGCCATTTCAGCCGAATCTGTATTTTCTCGCCTTTCCTGCCGACAATTTTCGCATACCAGGCATGATAGTCATTGTAGATTTTATGGATTTTATGCAGTTCATCGATATCCGGTTCGCAGACAAATGAGTTATTACCCAGATATTTTGCAGGCAAACAGCAGCCATGTGTAGTCTGACCAGTAATATATGCCATATATTTCACCTTTTCATCAAAATTTGCGGCAAGACAAATGTCCTGCCGCATTTTGCTATTGCGAATCAGTCGATATATGCGGCAGCCTTATACTGCGGCGTTCTTACTTCGCTGTAAATGCTGTCTTCAATCTCAATATATTTCTGCTGAGCAGCCAGGAATTCATCTCTCGTGATCTCATCGGCAATATACTGTGCGACTGCTTCATTAAACAACGTAAGACCTTCTCCGATCAGGTTTTCCACTTCGGTTCCGGTGTAATCATAGGATACGAAGAAGTCAACGGGCGCCGCGTAGTATTTGTCATCCAGCGCGTTGCACAGCGCGCGAAGCGCATACATTTCCTCCTGCACAGTGGACGAATACTCGCTGAAGCCCCATGCCGGATACATATCCCAGAACTGCACCAGAACGTAATAGTCGAGAGACTGAACGGCATAAGTGTCCGTGAACGTCTTAATGATGTAGTTCTCCTTGTCTTCCCAATCCCAGTCGGTACCCTTAAGTCCATAGCTTACGGTAATGATGTTGTCATAGTCGCTGTGCAGCCATTCAAGGAACTTGGCTACCTCGATAATTCCGTTTACATCGCCGGTCTTCGGGAAGGCAAGTCTTGCAAAGTACGGCTTGGTTGCAGGATAGGCCGCCTGAATGCCGTCTACGCACTCAAACGGAACCAGCGGCACATAGGCAGCTTCCGGATTCGTTTCCCAGAGGCGCTCAATGTAGTTGCAGTGATCGGAGTACCAGGAGCCGCGGCTTCCGGAGCAATCCGCATAGAACAGATCCCACCAGGCTGCAGTATCCATGGTCTGCCATTCCTTGGGAACATAGCCGTTATCTTCCAGCACCTTGACGAAGTCGAGCAGATCCGCATAATTGGGATGGCTGTTTACGTTCCAGATGTTATTGTCCTCGTCTACCCAGTTGCCGTTATAGCCGCCGGTAAAGAACGTCAGGAACATGTTTAAGGGATTGCTGCACACGGCATATTCGTCATCATAATCACCGTTGCCGTTCATGTCGTTGACCTTTACTGCTTCGCAGTACTCAAGGAAATCATCCATGGTCTCGGGCATGTCCATGTCAAGCGCATCCAGCCAATCCTGACGGATTACGTTGGTTGTTCCGCGTCTGAAGCTCTGGGAAGAGGGGATTGCGTAAAGATGTCCCTCCGAATCCCACATAGCCGGATAATTCAACAGCTTTTCGTAGAGAGTCGGCGCAAATTCTTCGAAAATCTCTTCAACCGGCTGGAGCTGTCCGTTTGCATAAAGCGTTGCCCAGTCATTGGCAAGACAGGTAAGCTCTACGCAGTCGATTCTTTCACCGGAAGAAACCTTCAGATTGAACGTGGTCTTGAAATCGGCGTCGGGAATGAAATTGAACTCCATGTGCGCGCCGCTCTCATCGATGATATACTGCTTCATATCATCAAATACAACGGCATTCTCTTCTGCAAACAATCTGCGGTAAACGATTGCGGGATCTCCGTTCCATTCGTAATCCTCTTTCGATGGAACCGCCGCGCTTGCCGTGGCTGTCAATGCCAGAATCAGCATCAACAGAAGCCCTTTGAATACCCATTTTTTCATGTTGTACCCTCCTTTTTATTTTACAGCCTTATTGGCTGTCGGTTCCGTAAATCAGCCCTTCAGCGAACCTGCCATAACGCCTTTTACAAAATACTTCTGCAAAAACGGATAAACGACAATGATCGGCAGGACCGTAACAACAATGCATGCATACTGAAGAATATCGGCAGTCGGTATTCTGGCGATGGTAAGAGCATCATTTCCCATTGCCGCGCCGTCGCTGTTCAAAGCGGATATCGAATTTAATACCCTTCTCAAATGATTCTGAAGCGGAAGCTTGTAATTGGAATTGATATAAATCATGGAATTGAACCACGAATTCCAATGTCCAACAGCATAGAACAAAGATATGGAGGCAATAGATGCTGTGGAAAGGGGCAGAATAATTCTAACAAAAATCCTTATTTCATTTGCTCCGTCGATCTTTGCGCTTTCTTCAAGCTCCTTTGGTATCATCTGGAAAAAATTTCTGAGCACCAGCATATTCCACGACGAAATCAATCCCGGAAGCCACAGCGCCCAATACGTGTCGATCAAGCCCAAGGACTTTACCAGAATATAGTTCGGGATCATGCCGCCTCCGAACCACATGGTAAACACCACAAGCGCAGTAATCAGATTTCTCATCGGATACTCTCGTTTGGACAGAACATACGCCATTGGCGCTGTTGCCAGCATATTGAGCGCCGTACCCAAAACCGTTATGATCACGGAGGATTTCATACCGCTTACGATAAACGAGCTTCGCGTAAAAATATAATTGTACGCCTCAAGCACAGGTTTTCTCGGTATCACCCTCAGCACATGCTCCGCTTTTTCAATCGGATTCATAAAAGAGCGTCCAATGATATACAGCATCGGATACAGCATTATCATGCACAAAAACACCATCAATACCGTATTGAGTCCATCAAACCATGTGAAGCGGCCGAGCTTTTTGTTTTTCATCATTTCACTCTTACTCCTCGCTTTACCAAAGTCCATTGGAGCCGAGCTTATTAGCAATTTTGTTGGTAGCAAATACGAGAATCAATCCTGTCAGGCTCTGGAACAAGCCCACGGCAGAAGCAAATGAGTATTTGCTGTCCTGAATACCGGCTCTGTAAACGAACGTTTCCAAAACATCCGCGACATCGTATACGCCCGGTGAATAGAGGTTGAAAATCTGATCAAAATTCTCATTCATCAGTCCGCCGACTCTCAGAATCAGTTGAATTGAAATGATCTCCATAATACTCGGAACCGTAATGTGCATAATCCTCTGAAAACGATTTGCACCATCAATCAGCGCCGCATCATAAAGCCCTTCATCCACGCCTGAGATTGCTGCAAGATAGATAATCGTTCCCCACCCAACGCCTTTATAAATATCGCTCAGAACCAGAAAAGGAACAAATGTCGAATTCTGCATAATCACAGAGGGAATCTCGATTCCGGTCAGTTTTAATATCACCGAATAAATCGGCCCGTTGTCCGTTGAAAACATGGTTTTCAGCAGCGCAGCCAACACGATCCATGAAAGAAAATGCGGAAGATATGTGATGGTTTGAATCGTTCGCTTAAAATACGCATTTTTGATCTCATTCATCAGCAATGCAAGTATAATCGGCGCCGGAAATCCGAAAAGCATTTTGACAAAGCTGATCCAAATGGTATTGCCGACGAGTCTTCTAAAATAGATCGATTCAAAAAACAAAGAGAAATTTTTGAAACCAACAAATTCCGAATGGATAATGCCCCAGAAGCCGTCCGTCGCCCGGTAATCAGAAAATGCGATCACGATCCCATACATCGGAAGATACTTAAACAGCAGATAATACAGTATACCCGGCAGTATCATCAGATGCAGCCATCCGTATTTGTGAATATGCCGCTTGATTTTATGGGCATACGATATATTTCTTATTTGCTTCGCGGTCATTTCTACTCCCTCCGCGCCAACGAACTTATATCCTCGGATACTTTTGAGCGATTTTATTCAGATCAGAAAGCAGCGATCTTGCGCCTTTCATCACGCTCCACATATCCGTGCTGGCGGAAATAAAGTCCACGCCTTTTTTTATCCAATGCTCAAGCTCTTCAGGGTTGTCCGTGCCGGTTGAAAAACCAATGGGTTTTCCCGCTTCATGCGCTTTCTTTATAGCCGTATCGATGAGAGCATTCGTTTTCGGAGCCATGAACCCGTATCCGAGTTCTCCAACAGATGCGCTCAGATCCATAGGCCCGATGATAAACCCGTCCAAATATGGAATTTTGGCCATTTCCTCAATCACTTCCACAGCATGAACATCCTCAATCTGCACAAACCTCAGCATTTCCTTGCTTCCATGATTAATGTAATCCTGCATATCGGACAGGCCGTACTGTACCGCTCTGTTGGGTCCATATCCTCTTTTTCCCTCCGGCGGATAGATACAGGTATCAATCGCCCTTTGAACGTCTTCTACACTGTTCGTCATGGGAACAACAATCGCATCCGGTCCGGCTTCGATCACGCGCTTGATGCTTGGTATATCGTTCCATGTAACCCTTACCATACAGGGCGTCCCTGTTGCTTTTGCAGCAATCAAATTCGTTTCCATGACCTTAAAGTCAGTGGACACATGCTCCATGTCGATCCACAGATAGTCAAAACCGATCAATCCCAGCATTTCACAGATTCTATGATCTATCAGGTTTACGTGAGTACCCAACAGAAGTTTTCCCGATTTCAGCGCTTTTCTGAACCTGTTTTCCATTTGTCGAGCCTCCTGTAATCTTTTTTGTGACCTCATTATAACATAACACATTTATTTGGCGGAATATAATTTCAAAAATTTCAAAAATTTCATAAATAACCTGCCAATTATTGAAATTTCCCTACAAATGGAATATAATAATAACAAAAGGAGGCATTTTATGATTTCACAGAAATTGATTGCAGAAAAAGCCGGCGTTTCATACGCAACCGTCTCACGCGCGCTTACCCACAGCGCCAAAGTGCGTCCTGAAACTGTGCAGGCAATCCGAAAAGCCATGAAAGAACTGGGGATTGATTTTGACGAACAGCTTTTCACCGGCAGAAATGTTCTTTCAAAAATGGTGCTTGTGGTATGCGGAGACATCAGCCTTGACTTTTTCGCCAACATAATCGTCGGCATATACGATACGCTTTCGCCGAAAGGGTATTCGATTGTTTTGTGCAACAGCAAATACAATTCTGAAACTGAACTGGACGGGCTTATAAAAGCACAGAACGAAGGCTATGCGGGCGTCATTATGATCACTGCAACCGAAACACCGAAGCTTGTAAGCTTTCTTCAGAACACCACCGTTCCCGTTGTACTGGTAAACCGCTATATACGTTCTCTTGACCTTGACGTTGTTCGGATTGATAATTACCGCGGCGGCTACTTAGCTGCGCAGCATTTGTTTGATTACGGGCACAAAAAAATCGCCATTTTGTCAGGTCCCGTTTCCTCCTCCGCTGTACAGGATCGCCTGCGCGGCTTTAAGGATGCGCTGACAGATTGCAGCGTTCCCTTCGATGAAAACGAGAGCATTTACAAAGGCGACCTGACGCAAAAAAGCGGAAAGGTATTTGCCGAGTGGATAAACAGGAAAGATTACACAGCAGCTTTTATAACCAATGATCATATGACAGTCGGTACCGTCAATCAGCTGTCCAAGCTTGGCAAAAGGGTTCCTGAGGATATCAGCATCGTAAGCTTTGATGATTCCGTTCTTATCAATGAAGATGGCCTCAATATAACATCCATCAGTTTCGAAGCTGCTACCATGGGCGTTTCCGCTGCGGAAATTTTGCTCAAGCGCATCTCTGATCCGTTAGGAAGACACATAAAAATGATTTATTCGCCTATATTCTCATCCCGTTCAAGCGTAAAGCGCATCTAATCCCTTCCTGAACCGCAAGCCCAATCCGGCGAGAGGTTTTATAAAAAAGGAGACAGGCCTTCATTTGCCTGTCTCCTTTTGTTTTCTTGCTTTCATCCATTAAGCGCCCTTATCACGTTGTTCTAACCTTGCCAGCGCCTTCATCGCCTCCTCAAACAGCGTAGGCGTAGTCATGGGATAGGTCAGATTTTCAGGAAGATTTTCCGCAAAGCGAATTTCCGCAATTTCGCTTTCGGGTAAATCCCCCATTTTATCTGCAATCGCTAAAAACACCTGTCCGTTGCTGCTTGATAAATCGTTATAGCCCAGATAATCGCAAACGGGATACAGATGCGCGTCTATCGCGCCGCTTTCTTCAAACAGCTCGCGCTTTGCCGCCATCATGGGCGTTTCGCCGCTTTCGATGTGTCCGCCCTGGCTTTCCCACGTTGTACGCGCGCTGTGACGGCTGAAAATCCACTGATTTTTAAAGCGCGTAAACACTACTACATATTTATACCGCTCAAGCGTGTTCACGGGATAGATTCTGCATTTCAGCCTGCATCGGATGCTTTCATCGTTTGGCATACGGTTCTCCTAAAATCGTTTTCGGTGTACGCAATCATTCTCCGTCGTAATAATCCACGTCCGACGTCTTCGGAAAAACCTTGTTGACGCCCATGCCCCATACGCCGATTTTTTCGGAATCGGGATAGATTGTGATATCCACATCGTGTACTGCGTCAAAATCGATATAAACAAGATTTTCCGTTTCAGAAGCATTGGTCAGCTTGTGCGCGCCCTCGGGCCCGGTCGGGAAAAACAGCATTTCTCCCGCGCGAACCATTTTTTCGCCCGCCGGCGTTTTTAAAACGCCTTCGCCGCTTATGATATAAAACGTTTCCTCGTTGTTATGATGAAAATGATACGGATACGCCGCCTTTCCGGGCGGGATTTCATACACGCTCACCAGCGTGTTTTTCGCCGCGCCGAAGGGCACAAATCTGCGCCTGAAATACTCATATCCCTCATGCTCCGCCTTGTGGCTTACAGGAAGGCTTTGGATGGCTTCATGTCTGATTTCGTTCATATGCTAACACCTGCCCTGTCTTATTTCAGTCGCTTTTCCCCATCAGCCCTGCGCTTGGATGCGCTCGGCCAGATCATTCAAATACACCCATCTTTCGGTCTTCTCTTCAAGCAGCGCTTCCAGCTTCGTTTTTTCTTCGGTAAGCTCCTGAAGGCGCACGTAATCCGTGGCATATAGGCTGATGCTTTCCTCGCACCGGGCGATTTTTTCTTCGATATCCGCAATATCCTGATCGATGGTTTCAAATTCTCTTTGCTCCTTGAAAGAGAATTTCAGCTTCTGCGAGCGATCCGTGCGCTTTTCGCGCGTATCGCGGCTTTCCTTTTTGACGGGCGTTTTTTCGTCCATTTCTTTAAGCAGCAGCCAGTCGCTATAGCCGCCCATGGTGCGCTTTACTTCCCCGTTCTCCCGCACCTCAAGAATGGACGCAGCAATTTTGTCCAAAAAATACCGATCGTGGGAAACGGCGACCACCGCGCCCGGAAATTCGGTAAGATATTCCTCTAAAATGGTCAGCGTTTCAACATCCAGATCGTTGGTCGGCTCGTCCAGAAGGAGGATGTTGGGCGCGCTCATGAGAATTCCGAGAAGATACAGCCTGCGCCTTTCTCCGCCCGACAGCCTTCCGATTTTTGAAAACTGAAGATCGGAGGAAAACAGAAAGCGCTCCATCATCTGCGTAGCGGAGACGCGCCCTTCCCTGGTTTGAATCGAGGAAGCGATTTCGTGAATGTAGTCATAGGGCCGCTGATCGCCGTTGAGCTCGCGTCCTTCCTGCGTGAAATAGCCGATTCGAACCGTTCCGCCAAAATCGACGGTTCCGCTGTCCGGCGCAAGCGCGCCCGCTACCATATTAAGAAGCGTACTTTTTCCCGCGCCGTTTCTTCCGATAATACCCACGCGGTCGTCCCTTAATATCGTGTAGGAAAAATCCTTGATAATCGTTCTGCCGCCATAGCTTTTGGAAACATGCTCAAGCTCCACGGTCTTTCGTCCAAGGCGCGATGCGCCGGCAGAAATAGAAACCGCGCTGTCCGTGGGCGGCGCTTCCTGCGCCTTTAAAGCCTCGTATCTTGCGATACGCTCCGTGCTTTTGGTGGAGCGGGCGCGGCAGCCGCGCATGATCCATTCGGTTTCTTTTTTAAGAAGCGCCTGACGTTTGCGCTCGGAGGCCTTGTCCATCTCAAGCCGCTGCGCCTTGAGCTCAAGATACTTCGAATAATTCGCGTCGTACAAATACATTTTGCCAAACGACATTTCGGCAATTTGGGTTGCAACGTTTTCAAGGAAATAGCGGTCGTGCGTGACCATTACTATTCCGCCGGTGAATTTCGAAAGCTTTTGCTCCAGCCAAGCGGCCATTTCGGAATCCAGATGGTTGGTCGGCTCGTCCAAAATGAGCACGTCCGCCGGATGAACAAACACCGTCGCAAGCGCGACTCTCTTTCTCTGACCGCCGGAAAGCTCGCCCATCTTCTTATCAAAATCCGTGACGCCAAGCTTTGTGAGCATCATTTTCGCCTCATATTCATTGAGTTGGCGAAACTCCTCCGGGTGCCCTTTAAACACCTGCTCAAGCACGGTAAGATCGTCGTTGATCTTCGGCGTCTGCGAAAGATAGGAAACCTGCACATTGGGATCGCGCGTCACGCGGCCGGAATCCGGCTCTTCAACGCCCGCCAGCACCTTTAAAAACGTGCTTTTTCCCGTGCCGTTCACGCCGATCAAGCCGATGCGCTCGCCTTCATTCAAATACAGCGTAACGCCGTCGAGCAGCTGCTTCATGCCGTAATTTTTATAGATATTTTCAGCGGTCAGTAACATACCATACCTCCGGGGAAATCAATCGTTTGTATTCTATCACACAAATCGTCTCCGCACAATAGATTCATCCCCTGCAGGAAATTTCTTGCAAGGGATGCACAAGCAAAGTATATTCGGCGATCATTCGCTTCGTCCGCCCTGTAGGAAAGGCCTCCCGCCGCCAATGTACCTATTTGAACAGCGTTTCAAAAATCACACGCGCAGCCAGCGCGCTTCCATCGCTCGACGCATGCGCGCCGTCGGTAAAGTACAATTCCAGTTCCGGCTGTTCTATGCGCGTTTTCTGCCAAACGTCGCCGACCGGCGCAACGTCCGCGCCAAGCAGCGCACCCAGATCGAAATAGACCTTCGACATATGCTCTTGCGATTTCTCATCGCCCTTTTTCGTCCACGTCTGATACAGAACCACGCGGCTTTGAGCCTGTCTGCACCACGCGCAAATCGTCTCCGCGCCCTTTCGCATTTCATCCAAATCGCCCATCGGATGGGCAGTGTGCTGAAGAACGACCGCGTCATACCCGCCATACAGGATATTAAATCGCGTCTGCTCCTGCTTTGCGTGATAATCAAGGCCCATGCCGCCCTTGGTCAGCATGGTCACATGAACGTCTTTTCCATTTTCTGCGCACAAGCGCTTAAAAAGCGCGGGCATATCATTATAATATGTATGGCTGTTGCCGATAAAAAGAACCTTCATTGTGAAACCCTTCCTTTTGACTGTTTTGCTTTTTTATCGCAATTGTAGACGTCCTCGCATTACTGCGCGCTTCTGAAAAGGCTGCCACATTTCTAAAATGCGGCAGCCCAGACCATCAACAAACCTCTGGGTGAGGCATGGAGAGGGAGCGCACTCCCTCTCCATTTTCAATCGATTTTGGCGGCATGTACTTAAAAATCGCGCGTTTTCACAAAGCGCAGCGACTGAAAACGCTTCCCCTTTCCGA
>JAFWZN010000041.1 GCA_017522345.1 Clostridia bacterium
ATTATGCCGATGGACGGCGTAACCTTTCATTTGATAGCAGACGAATTAAACGCCCTTCTTACGGGCGGACGCGTCGACAAGATCACGCAGCCCGAGCGGGACGAGGTGATCATCACCGTGCGATCGCAGGGCGACAATCACAATCTGCTTCTGTCCGCAAGCGCCGGCTGCGCACGCGCGCACATTACCAAAATCAAAAAAAGCAATCCGCTCGAGCCCCCGAACCTTTGCATGCTCATGCGAAAGCATTTAATCGGCGGGCGCGTTCGGTTTGTCCGTCAGGCGCTCAGCGACCGAATTCTTGAAATCGGCATTGAGCACATAGACGAACTTGGCGATCAGAGCGAAAAAACCATCATCTGCGAGTTCATGGGCAAGCACTCAAACATCATCTTCGTTAATAAGGACGGGCGCATCATGGAAAGCGCAAGGCGCATAAACGAAGCGATTTCAAGCGTCAGAGAAGTGCTTCCGGGGCTTATGTACGTCCGTCCGCCGGCGCATGGCAAGATACCTTTTGATGAAATCAGCGAAAACGCGCTGGCAAACGCCCTTTCAATGTCCTCGGGACTATTTTCAAAAGCGCTCGCCGGCGCAATCAGCGGCCTTTCCGCGCCCCTTTCCCGGGAGCTCGCTTTCAGAGTGACGGGGAACGAGGACGCGCGCGTAGAGGACATAAACGCAAATCTTGCCGCCAAACGAGCCTCGGAGGAAATCAAAAGCATCCTTTCCTCCCCAGCGCCCGCAGTTCAGTTAAACGACAGCGGCGAGGCCATGGATTTACTGGCGTTTGAATATAAAAGCCGCGCATTTTTTAATAAAAAAACCTTTTCCACGCTTTCCGAAGCCATCGACAACTTCTATTATTCCCGCGACCTTGAGGAGCGCATGAAGCAAAAAAGCGCCGCCGTTTCCAAGGTGATTAAGAACAACATCGAGCGCCTTGAAAAGAAAATCGCCCTTCAGCTGGAGGCGCTTGAGGGCGGCGAGCATATGGAGGAATACAGAATCAAGGGCGAATTGCTCTCCGCGTGCCCGCATCTTGTGAAAAAGGGCATGAAAAGCGTGCTTATTCCCAATTACTACGATGTGAATCTCGCGCCAATGGAAATTGCGCTGGATGAAAAGCTGAACGCAAACGCCAATGCGCAGAGGTATTTCAAGCTCTACCGAAAAGCCCAGAGCGCGAAAAAACTCGCCGAGGAGCAAAGGCAGCTTGCCCAAGAAGAGCTTTTGTATCTTGAAGGGCAAATGGAAAATCTGACGAAATGCACCGACGAGTCCAGTCTTTGGGAACTGAGAAGCGAGCTTGTAAAGCTCGGCTACATCAAAGACACTTCCACGCGCCGTCAGTTAAAAGCCCTTCCGCCCTCTGCCCCGTTCAAATATACTGCGCCCGACGGAACGGAAGTTTTCGTTGGCAGAAACAACCTGCAAAATGAAAAGCTGACCTTTGGCGCGGAATTAAACGAATGGTGGCTGCACGTAAAGGACGCGCCGGGCTCGCACGTCATCGTTAAAAGCGAAAATCCGACGGATGAAACCATGCTGTTTGCCGCGAAGCTTGCCGCAAAGCATTCCTCGCTTTCCGCCGGTTCGAACGTTCCCGTCGATTACACAAGGCGCAAGTTTGTCAAAAAGCCCTCCGGCTCCAAGCCCGGCTTTGTTATTTATACGCATCAAAGAACAGTGTTTGTCACGCCGGAATAGACGAATAGAAAGGAGAAGACCCGTATTTGGGGGTCTTCTCTTTTCCATTGCCATAATGCGCATTAATTCCACTGCTTGAATTTTCTTGCTCGTGCTTCAAGCCTCACGATAACCTTTCCCACCATAGCGTCAAGGTCGTCGCCCGCTTCCTCACCGCGCAGGGCTTTGAGCATATTGTCCACATATTCGTTTGTGAGGCATGTCCAGTTGGTGAAAACAATGCCGCCGCATCGGCCGGGCCAATTATAGCGTTTTGTCAGATAATGTGCCTCCAGCGCGTGCGTCCAGAAGTGCTCGGCATTGTCCGCCACATGGAATACGGACGGCATCACGAAAAATCCTTCCTTGATAAAGGTTTCAACCGACGGATAGCCCGCGCTATGAAGATCGTAGTGCCAGTCGCAGATCATGATGTCGCGCGTAACCATATCCTTCATGTGAAGCGCGGGATGCATGCCGAAACGGTCGCCCTCCCACATCTGATAGCCCATCGAGATAGAATCGAGCAGCCGGTCGCCCCACATCATCATTTCAAGACCCTTTTCGGCCAAATGGTCGTGGAGGATTTTGACAGTTCTTGCAAAAAGTTCGGCGGGCGATTTGTCCTTGCAGCGGGGACACATGCCGATGTCAAACACCTCGTCCAGCCCCACATGGAATACCTCGCAGCGGGTGGCCTCGGCAATTTCGTCCATCATAGGGAAGAAATATTCATAGATGCCGTCATTGGAGGCGCACCAGCTGTGATGGTAAATCTCAGGCCACGTCGCATCTTTGCTCACATTGGGATTCTCAATAAATTCCGGGTGCTTTTCAAGCAGCGGAAGCGGCGTTCCCGCAGGGCTTGCGCTCTGATGACCAAGGCTCGGTAAAAGCGGAATCAGTCGGACGCCGTGCTTTTCGCATACATCCGCAAGGCGCGATGCATCCTCATAGGTCACTTTGCCGGAAGAATACTCAGGGAAGCAGCGGAACTCATAGCGCATTTCAGCAATCAGCGTATTGACTCCCTTTGGTATGAGCGCCTCCTCCATAAGACGGATAAGCGCCTCGATGCCCTCATGACTGTCCACCAGCGTGTGAAAACCAATAACGGGAATACTGCGGTCAAACATGATTCATATCCTCCTGTCAATCTGTTTTTCCATTGGTATCATTATACAATAAACATAAGGACACCGCAAGTTTCCCGGCAAAAGAAAAATCACCGCAGAAATTTCCGCGGTGATTTTTTAAGCTTTTATCAGACCTTGAAGTTTACGGAAGTGTCGCCCTTTTTGTCAACGCCGAAAACATAGTCGTTACCGGGCAAGACAGCATTCAACACAATGCCTACGATGGCGGCTACAGCAAGGCCGGAAAGGGAAATGGTAACTTTTCCGATCATGAAGGAAATTGCGCCAGCGGCGGAGAATTTGATGCCGAGCGCGAGAACAAGGATCAAAGCAGCGATGATAACATTGCGGCTCTTGGTGAAGTCAACCTTGTTTTCTACAACGTTGCGAACGCCGACAGCAGAGATCATACCATACAGAATCAGCGAAACACCGCCGATTGTTGCATCAGGCATGGAAGAAACAAGCGCCGCAAACTTCGGGCAGAAGGAGAAAAGAATGGCGATGTAGGCAGCAATGCGAACCACTTTGGGATCATAAACCTTGGAAAGCTCAAGAACGCCGGTGTTTTCGCCATATGTGGTGTTGGCGGGAGCGCCGAAGAGGGCTGCAAGAGAAGTGGCAAGGCCGTCACCCAGCATGGTACGATGAAGGCCAGGCTCTTCAATGAAGTTTTCTTCAACCGTGGAGCTGATGGCGCAAACGTCGCCGATGTGCTCGACAATAGTAGCAAGCGCAATAGGCATAATGGTGATAATGGACGTCAGGATAAGGCCGCCCTTGGTGGCAAATCCTTCGCCGGCTGCCTTTGCAGCTTCAAGCGTGACAGCTTCAGGACCATTCATAGGAACGCCATATACGAATTCCTTGGCAGAAGTGAAGAGACTGAATACGGTGTCCTCCAAACCGAAGGGAAGCCCGATCCACTTGGCTTCAGCTACCTTGGTAAAATCAACGTCTCCAAAGATGGCTGCAACCGCATAAGATGCAATAACGCCCAAAAGAATCGGGATGATTTTGATCATGCCCTTGCCCCAGATATTACAGATAATAACAACAGCAATAGCTACAAGCGCGATAGGCCAGGATTTCATGCAATTATCGATGGCAGAGCTTGCAAGAGTGATACCGATAGAGATGATGATCGGGCCGGTTACGATCGGCGGGAAGAAGCGCATAACTTTCTGTGCGCCAAAGGTTCTGATCAGCGCAGCAAGAAGGAGATACACGAGGCCCGCACAGAAAACGCCTACACATGCATACGGCAGGAACTGGGAATGAACCATCTTTTCCATGATGAATTCGCCCGTCTCTTCATCGATCACCAGCTCGCCTGCGGCGTTTCTCTTATAGTCAACCCATTCAGTGATGGCAGCATAGCCGCCAAGGAAAGCGAAGGAAGAACCCAGAAACGCAGGGATCTTGCCCTTGGTAAGGAAGTGGAACAGAAGCGTACCGAGACCGGCAAAAAGCAGCGTAGCGGATACGCTTAAGCCGGTGATCATGGGAACGAGGACAGTCGCGCCGAACATGGCGAACATGTGCTGGACGCCTAAGGTCATCATCTTGGGGTAGCCAAGCTTGCGGGCGTCTCTGATGCCATTTTGAGACATGTTTTTCTCCTCCTATTTTTTCCTTGGTGTCTATGCTTCAAACAGCTTTACGCTGTTATCGCCGTCAATATCCCAAATCGACACGCCAACGCGTTCGGAAAGGGACGTGGGCACATTCTTGCCGACAAAATCCGCGCGGATCGGAAGCTCTCTGTGTCCGCGGTCAATGAGAACAGCCAGCTGAATTTTCTGGGCTCTTCCAATGTCCATCAGCTGATCCATCGCAGCCCTTGCCGTCCGCCCGGTAAACAGAACGTCATCCACCATGACCACGGTTTTCCCAACGATGGAAAACGGGATATTCGTACCCGTAACAGATGGCTCTTCCTCTTTGTGCGTAAGATCGTCTCTGTAAAAGGCGATATCCAGCTCTCCGATTTCGGTTTCTACGCCTTCCACCCTATAAATCTCGTCTCGGATCATTTGAGCCAGCGGAACGCCGCGTCGTTTAATGCCGACGAGAACCACGTCCTTCGCGCCGCTGTTGCGTTCGATAATTTCATGCGCAATGCGGGTCAGCGCTCTTTTGATCGCGCGCTCATCCATAATCATCGCCTTTTCGAACATGCCGGTATCCTCCACAAAAATAGCGCCTTCACCCGCAAGATGAAGGCGCATATGCACACAAAAACTGCCCGTCACCTTGCCGAACTCCCGGAACGGCTTAAAGGAATCGGTATCCTATAGTCAAATGGTATCACTTGAAATACGACTTGTATACAGCAATAAGGTAAATTCTTGATTGCGTTTCAATGTAATTGGTTATGAAGCCCCTATACATAAAAATGCGCAGGCAACAAAAATCGCCTGCGCATTCCCATTTACATCAGTTCGAAATAATCAATTCCGAATCTCGTAAACGCGTACTTCGTATGATATCTCTCGCTCTTTCCCTCGTTCCAGCTTCCGTACAGGGAGAAGGAATCGGGGCTTACCGCGTAGGACTCAGGATCCTTGGGGTTATGGAACGGGCCGTAGAGATTTCGGCAGCTGTTGGTTAATGTGATCATCAGTTCGTTGTCGCCCTTCTTTAAGAGGCCTTCGACATTTATCGTGTCGTCGAACATGAGCATTTTTTCGTCCGAGCCGTTTACTGAAACCTTTGCCGTGTGGTATCTTCCGGCTAAGCGGAGATATTTTTCATTTCCCAAGGCCTTGATAACGATCTTTACCTTGATCGTGCCGGAGAAGAACGGGAAGCCGTCCTTGGCGAGGCTGTCAAGGGAAACAAATCTTCTCGGCAGCGTTACGCGGAAGGCGCCGTCCGTAATCAGCGTGTTCTTTGCGCCGCTTACATAATCGCTCATAGCTTCTACGCAGAAATCGCCGCGCAGGTAAATGGCCTCGATATCGGTTTCGTAGCTTAAGCAGTTCATAAGGCTCTCGGTCGTGCCGTCAAAATCGTAGTACACGCCGTTAAAGACCTTATAAACATGCTCGGGCTGATAGTAATCGATCAGGAATACGATCTCGTTTGCGCCGAGCTTTACCTTGCCTGCAATATCGCAGCTGACGAAGGACAGATCCTGCGTTCCGACCTTGTCAAAAGAAATCGCCTCGCCGTTCAGCCACGCAGCCGCAGCATGCATTTTTTCCGCTTCCACGCGAAGCTTTTCGGGCTTTGCGCGAAGATCAAAGGTATACTTGAGATAAATGCTTCCGTTTCTCTTTCCGCGAAGGAGTCTGTCCGAAACCGCCATCACATGCATGGCGGGCGTAAATTCCTTGTTGTCGTAGGAAAGACGGCAGGTGTCGATGGTGAGCGCGTTTTCGTCCATCTGAGTGATGATTCCCTGCGGCGCGAAAATCTTTCTGCCCTCGCCCATCGCCTCTTTTTGTGAAGCTTTTGCCGTAGCTGACAGGAAAATTACAACGGATTCGACCGGCTTTAAGGACAGCGGGATATCGATGCCGCTTAAGGACGCCTCTTCATAACAGATCGGCTCAAAGGCGCGGGTTTCCAGATTGAACTTCTTTGCGCCATGGGCGTTTACGTGGATCGTGATTTCTTCCTTGACGTCCTTGGACAGGTTGACCGCATAGATGAAATTGCCGAAGGGGCTTTTGCGGATGGTCATGCGAACGGCGGTATCGTTTCTGTTTGTGGATACGCCGGGGTTTTTAAGATCCTCAAAGCCAATGTTGCTTTCAAGGCCGATGTCTCCCTTTACGCCGTCGATATGCGTAGGAACGTTTTCGCCGGCAAACCAGATCTTGCCGCCATTGGCAACATATTTTTTGAGAATATCCACCGTCGTCTGGTCAAGACCCTTCATATCGGGAACGACGACATAGGAATAGCTGCACTTGCCGACGTTGATTCTGCCCTTTTCGGTTACGGAGCCATACTTTGCAAGAAGCGTTTCATCCGCATAGTGATGACCGATTCCGCGCGCGCCGAGGGTTTCAACAAGCGTCTGGAAGCGCTTGTTCAAATCGCTTACGCAGTCCGGCTCGTTGCGTTTGAAGGTAAAATACGCTGAGTGAATCGGGTGAATAACCAAGGTTTCCGCGATCTCCTGGCTTTCCGCCAGCATGTAGCCGAGGGCGGTAAAGTAGTCGTTAAAGTGCTTGAATTCCTTCATCCACGGATTGTGGTTGGAGTAGAACGCCGGATAATCCCTCTTTCTCTGGCCGCGCACGGAATACGGATACAAGTGCTGGCACATGAGGTTTACGCCGTTTACATACTGCCACTCGGCAATGCGCTTAAGCTCCGTAGGCGTTACGTCCCAGCCGCAGCAGGCGAAGGTTTCGGTGAGCACATGCTTTTTGCCCAGCTGCTGAGCGGCGCTCGCCACCTGCTTGGGCGTAACTTCCGTGGAAATATCGCGGCCCAGCCAGTCGACGCCCGGAATGTGTTCATACTCATAAAACGGCATGATGCCCGCGCAGCACATCATCTGGCCGAAAAGATCCCTTTCCTCTATGGAGTGTCCGGTCAGCTGGCAGTTGTGCTCTTCGCACCACATATAAATCTGCTTGGCAAAGGCGGTGTTGTAAAGATCGTTCATCATCTTCCAGTAACGGAAGCGGAGTCTGTCGCTCTCCTCGCAGTCGATAAACAGCGCGCCCAGCTCGTCAAGAAGATCTTCGCCATAGGTGTCCTTGTATTTTTTAAGCATGATGGGCGTATAAGCCGTTTCATAGCGGAAATACTGCGGCTCGTCCGTAAAGAAGCCGGCCAGAATCTTTCCGAAATCATCCCTAAAGCGCGCGTAATATTTCTCGTGCGTTTCTTCGATAAACGCGCGAACGATTTTCCAGTTCAGGATATCGACGTTCGTGGGGTTGGTTCTGTCGTATAGGCAGATGCAGCTTTCCCCTTCGTCCTCAAGCACGCGAATCAGATGTCCTTCTTCGATGCGATAGCACGCAAGCGCCTCGGCGTCAAAGCCCGCGCTTGCTTCGCACGTCAGATAATGCGCATGGTTATTGGGATCTTCCAGAAGCTTCATTCCGGCAAAGCCGCTGGGCCAGCCGTTTTCGTCGTACGCCCAGGCGTCCATGCCCTGCTTCTTCGCTTCGTCGATACATGCATTGATGCAGTCAAACCACTCGTCGGACATGTATTCGGTCATAAGACCGCCGCGCGCATGCATAAAGAAGCCGCCGATACCGGCCGCTTTCATCTCACGAATCTGCATCCTGAGTCTTTCGGGCTCTAATTTGTCGTTCCAGCTCCAGAAGGGAATCGACTGATATTCCTTTAAATCGCCTTTCAGTCTCTCGGTAATATTCATTCGTTTTCGCCCCCCAAATCAACGCTATAACGCGAATTTTCCTTCCTAAAGTATAGCACAGGTTTCACTTTATGTAAACTAAAAAGCTTTGACATCCATGTAGGAATTTTAAACATTCTCCGTCAAAAATCGCTCTCTTTCGCCTTCAAACTTAACCATTTTTGTCGTCTGCCTTTGCTTGACATACGTTTGCCCGTATGCTATCATGCACATAGATTTATACGGAGGCGCCGACTTACTGACGGATATAATGGTGGAGCTTACCACCGGGGAATCGACGCTTTTTGATTTTCACGCCGACCGTCTGGGCAGCTTCTTTTGAAAGACAAAACGAAGCTGCCTTTTTGTTTTTATCTGAAATTATTCATCTAAGCCGTTAGGAGGATATATTCATGGAATTCACCGCTTGGAACGGATTTAAAAATGGCGAATGGACAAACGAAATCAATGTCCGCGATTTTATTCAAATGAACTATACCCCTTATTTCGGAGACGAGAGCTTTCTCGCCCCCGCGACTGAACGCACGAAGAAGCTCATGAACAAGCTCAACGATTTATTCGAGCTTGAAAGGCGTTTCGGCGGCGTTTTAGACATCGACACGCAGACCGTTTCTTCCTTAACCAGCTATCAGCCCGGCTATTTGGACAAAGAAAACGAGCTGATCGTCGGCCTTCAGACCGATCGGCCCCTGCGCCGCGGCGTAAATCCCTTTGGCGGCATCAATATGACGAGAAAGGCCTGCAAAGCATACGGCTATACCCTTTCTCAGAGCGTAGAAAGAGATTTCAAATACCGAACCACCCACAACGACGGCGTTTTCCGCGTTTATTCCGATGAAATCCGCGCGGCGCGTCATACCGGTATTATCACAGGTCTTCCCGACGCTTACGGCCGCGGACGCATCATCGGCGACTACAGACGCGTTGCGCTGTACGGCGTGGACGCGCTTATTGAAAGCAAAAAAGCCGACAAGCGCAAAATCGCCGACGGCTTTATGAATCAGGATACAATCCGCCTCTCGGAAGAGCTGTATTCCCAGATTTCCTTCCTTGAAAAAATGAAGATCATGGCCGATATGTACGGTTTTGACATTTCCCGTCCTGCCGAAAACGCGCACGAAGCCGTTCAGTGGCTGTATTTTGCGTATCTTGCCGCCATCAAGGAGCAAAACGGCGCGGCAATGAGCCTCGGCCGCGTCTCCACATTCTTAGATATATACTTTGAGCGCGATATTGCGCAGGGCGTGCTTACCGAAGAAGGCGCGCAGGAGCTGATGGACGATTTCGTAATGAAGCTTCGAATGGCGCGTCACTTAAGAACACCCGAATACAACGAATTGTTTGCAGGCGATCCCATGTGGATCACCGAAGCGCTCGGCGGCATGGGCGAAGACGGGCGCACGCTGGTTTCCAAAAATACTTTCCGCATGCTGAACACGCTTTATAATTTAGGTCCCTCCGCAGAGCCCAACCTCACCGTTCTGTGGGATCCCGCGCTTCCCGAGAATTTCAAAAAATTCGCCGCCAAGGTCAGCTGCGACACCGACACGATTCAGTACGAATCCGACATTCTCATGCGGGAGCGCTACGGCGACGACTATGCCATCGCCTGCTGCGTATCCGCCATGCGCGTAGGCAAGGATATGCAGTTTTTCGGCGCGCGCGCAAACCTTGCAAAGCTTCTGCTTTTATCCTTAAACGGCGGCCGCGACGAAAAAAGCGGCGCGCAGGTTGCGCCCGCTGGCGAAGCCTATGAGGGCGACGTGCTTGAATACGATAAGGTGATCGCTCTCATGGACAAATATCGCCCGTGGCTTTGCAAAACCTACGTAAACGCCATGAACATCATCCATTACATGCACGACAAATATGCCTACGAAAAAACCCAGATGGCGCTTCACGACACAAATGTCAATCGCTTCATGGCCTTCGGCATCGCAGGTCTTTCCGTCGTTGCGGATTCCCTGTCCGCCATCCGCTACGCGACCGTTAAGCCCATCCGAAACGAAACCGGTCTGATCGTCGATTTTGAAACCATCGGCGAATTCCCCGCCTACGGAAACGACGATGACCGCGTGGATCAGATCGCTAAAGAGCAGGTAGAAAAATTCCTGCATTCGCTAAAGGAAATCCCCACCTACCGAAACGCAATACACACGCTTTCCATTCTCACCATCACGTCAAACGTCGTATACGGCAAGAAGACCGGCGCAACGCCCGACGGCAGAAAGGCCGGACAGCCCTTCGCACCCGGCGCAAACCCGATGCATAACCGTGAGAAAAACGGCGCAATCGCCTCCTTGGCAAGCGTTTCGAAGCTTTCCTACGACGTATGCCGCGACGGCATTTCAAACACCTTCTCCATCGTTCCCGATGCGCTGGGCAAATCCGTCTCCGAGCGCAAGGAAAATCTCGTAAACCTCTTGGACGGCTATTTCCTTCAGGGCGCGCACCACATCAATGTGAACGTGCTCAATCGAGAAACCCTTTTAGACGCAATGGCGCACCCCGAAAAATATCCGAACCTCACCATCCGCGTATCCGGCTATGCGGTCAATTTCCATAAGCTTTCCACAGAACAACAGAAAGAAGTCATCTCGCGCACCTTCCACGAGGCTGTGTAATGAAAGGACGCGTTCATTCCATACAGACGCTCGGCACTGTTGACGGCCCGGGCATCCGCGCGGTTGTTTTCATGCAGGGCTGCCCTTTGCGATGCGTTTACTGTCACAACCCCGACACATGGGACAAAGCGGGCGGCGATGAGGTTACAAGCGAATCTGTAGCAAAAAAGATATTAAGGCTTAAAAACTTCTACCTGAAAGGCGGCGTAACCGTCTCCGGCGGCGAACCGCTCATGCAGGGCGCGTTTGTAAAGGACCTTTTTGAAATCATGCACGAAAACGGTCTTCACACGGCGCTTGATACCTCCGGCGTCGGAACGGATGAAAACATCGAGCTCGCGCTTAAGCATACCGATCTTGTGCTTTGCGATCTTAAGTTTCCAACGGACGCGCTTTATAGGGCGCATACAGGCGCATCGCTAAAAAGCGTTCTTGCCTTTCTTGAGAAAGCAGCCGATAAAAACATTCCCCTCTGGATCCGCCATGTGGTCGTCCCCGGCCTCACAGACAGCGAAGAAAGCATCTCAGAAATCGTAAGAATTGCAAAAAGCTTTCATACGCTTCAGAAAATCGAGCTGCTTCCCTTTAAAAAAATGTGCCTGTCCAAATACGAAAAGCTATCTATTCCCTTTCCGCTTGTAAATACGCCCGAATGCGGAAAGGATATAATCGAACGCCTCGAAAGGCTTCTGTAGCTGAAAAGGGGCTGCTGCAGTTTTTTTGCTTCTGCAGCAGCCCCTTTTCAGCTATTTGAATTCAATATTTTCATATTCCGCCATCATCTCAAGCGTGTGACAGCTATAGAACATGCAGTTGAACCAGAAATTCTTCTCCGCGTCCTCGGTATTCATCCAATGCGTCGGTATTTGTCCGTTTTCATGCTGCATTCTCGTAACCTGATCGGTAAGCGCCCTTGCTTTTGCCAGATATAATTCGCCCAATCCGGCCTTGTAAAGCGCAAGAAAACCTCTCGCAACGCCGCAGGTGGACGAATCTATCGGCACATACCAGCCGTACTGCTCAAGCGCGCAGGGCGTATGCCACAGAGTGGTATCGTAGGGCCGGCCGCCGTCCGGCGTTGCATGCGGCCACGGATACGGACGATTCCAGATTACAAACTGATCCTCGCAAAATCTCATAAGCTCTTTGGCAAGCTCCAGCTTTTCCCGATCCTCCGCGTGGTTTTCGGCAAAATACACTGCAAGCGAGGCCGCGCCAAAATGCGTCAGGTTCATATAGTTGGTGGACAGGGGGCTGTCCTCAAACTGTCCTTCCCAGTTGTAGGTCGTCAGCTGCGTGTTCAATACATAATTGACCGCGCGGTCGCAGACCGCCTTCCACTTTTCGTCGCCCGTCCTTTTATAAAGCGCGATCAAAAACGGAATCACGCCGTCCAGCGGCGACACAAAATTGTCAGACAGCGGCTCGCCGGTTTCGACAGATCGCATCAAGTACCAGCTGCCGTTTGCTTCCTGCGTTTTTAAATAGTATTCGCCGATCTTTATGGCTTCGTCGAGATACTCCTTCTTCCCCGTCGCTTCTTCCATTTCAATGAAAAGCGCTCCCGCCCTGACGGGATAAATCATCATCGTCGTGCCTTCCCGATTTTTCGCCGCGCGCCAGTTTGGCGTAATCACGCCGTATTTTTCGGGATCGGGGCAGAAATCAAAATGATACGTCGGCGGAAGATCACGAAGTGGAACATCCCCGCGCGGCGTTATTCGGATCAGGTAATCCGTAGCCTTTATCGCCACCTCAAGCGCCCTTTCCTTCTCCTCCGGACAGATGCGGGCGTAAGAGAGCATGGCGCTTCCCAGCGCGCTTATCATTTTGCTGGGGTAAGTGTTCAGATCATACGACGGATCCGGCGCGCCATATTCAAGCCAATGCCTGATAAAGCTCTGATTCATTGCATACCTGTACGCCTTCTCGGCGCATTCCCTGTATGAGCAGACAGCCGGGGGCGTAACCTCCGGAAAGCTTGCCAGCTTAAAAAAGGTGCGCGCGCCGACGATCGCAAAATCCGATCCATCCGGATTGAGCGCAGTGACGACAAGCCTCACGACGCCCTCGCAAAGGTCCTTCCATATGGGCGTTAAAAGCACGCAGCAGTCGTCCGCTTCAAAGGAGTGAACCTTGCCGCTTTCATCCGTCGCGTCGTAGCGATAGCGGTTTACACACCTGATTGCGGTAAAATGAAACGCGGGCACATACATAAACTGCGTAGATTCCACATTCCAAAATGGACTTCCCCGCTTAACGCCGTACTTCACCGTCGTTTCATCAGAAACGCATTCTTTAAAAGCCAAGTCCGCAAGCGCCTTCCTGTTCATGTGCGACTCCCTCTTTCTGCTTTTCCTACAAACGCCCCGAAACACTTCAAAAGCGTTTCGGGGCGTCTTTTACTTTCTGTAATCCACCGGCTCAAGCCCCATGCACTCATAGCCTTCGCTCGTTGAGAGCAGGAAGCCCTGATTGGAGATCTGGGAAACGGTAATAATCGTTTTATCCTTCGGCGTCTCGTTCGGCACTACCAGAAGATTCGGATTTACAAAAATTGTATCGCTCATCTTATCTTCATCCAGATGCACGAAGCTTGCAGCCGTAAAATTCTCACCATAGACAAACAGGTTTTTATTTTTGACCTCTGCGCCTGTAATTCTAATCGGATGCAGACCCATGATCAGCCTGTCTTCTTCCTTGAGCTCAAATCCCTCGTACACATACCTTTTGCCGTACAGCATATCGTACTCGAGGATTTCAAGGTTTTCCAGATAGTTTTCCTTGTCCATCTGCGTCTGATGGAAACGAATCATCGTGCCTACGTCGATATCGTTCTGCATAAGCGCATACGCGCCCAGCTGATATGCTTCAAGGTCCTTATCCACTTTGGGGAGCTCGTAATTCGTCCAGACGACGTATTCCGTCGCATAGATATTCCCGGTGGTAAGGATTTCATTCGAAAGTTCCAATCCCGGCAGATGGTCGCCGAAGAACACGATCATAACGTCTTCGTCATACTGGGAATACTCCTCGACGAGCTTGCCGATTAATTTATCTACATCTACAAGAAGCGTCAGGTAATACTCCATCAGACGCTTTTCGTGCTCGCTCCTCGCGCCGTCTACCGTGATGACCGCTTCAATTTCATCGGGCCGCTCGATGTATTTTCCGTGCGTCTGAACCGTCACCGTATAGATAAAGTCCTTGCCCTCGGTCGAATCCATTACATCGCGGATGATTCCCTGTAAAATTGCATCCTCCGGCCAGCCCATCGGCGTCAGGCCGTAGCCGTCCATATATTCTCTTGAAATATATCGGTTGAAGCCCAAATTGTCATAAACGGTATCGCGGTAATAGAACGAGCCCGTGTAATTATGAATCGCCGTCGCCGTATAATCAACGGCTCTTAAATCGACCGCCAGCGATTCACACATTTTTTCCTTCAGAATCGAGTAATACGGAAATTCACCCGCGCCGAAAAAGTCCAGACTGCAGCCGGTCAGAACTTCAAATTCGGTGTTTGCCGTACCGCCTGCCACTGTCGGAACATACAGCTCGCCGCTTGTGTATTCGTTCTTGATTTTTCTGAAATTCGGAATCGGATCCTCGGAGAAGGAAAGGTGCTCAATGATACACGGATCGAAGAACGATTCAAGCTGAACAAATATGATGTTCGGCGTATTTTGAAGCGCGGATTCACCGCTCCTTTCAAGGCGGTTTCTGATCGCATCTACCGCTTCCACCGTGTAGTTTTCGGGCTCGGACTCGTAGGAACCCGTTCGGATCGATTCGATGATATCATCCAGAAGATTCGTTTCCCCCGGATCAGACACATTCATGACTTCGCCAAGCGCCAGATCCACGTCCTGCGCAATCTTGATCACTTCCTCGGAAGAATATCCTTCGGGCTCAGTGATGCCGATATCAAAAAAGCTGTAGGAAAAGCAGTACGGGAAGCCGTATTTGAGATAAGAGTCATAAAGCGACGGACGCAGGTTTCGGGAAATGAGGTTGGGATTTTGGAAAATGACGATGGTATACAAAAGAAACGCAATCGCAAAGCCACTGAAGCGCAAAAGCCCCGTCTGCCCTTCCTTGCGATATTTGGGCGAACGGACGGCGACAAAGACAAGAATCGCAATCACAAGCACAATGGCGCCGCCGACGAGAATAATCTGCCATATTTTGAAATACACATTGATCATGTTGATCGCTTCAACGCCAAGCTTGAGATCAACGGCGGTAATCGGCGTAGCGGTTCTGAATGTCAGCACAACGCAGTTCGATATGCCAAATGCAAGCCACACAGCCGTGACAAGCAAAAGTGAAAACAGCTTTTTCCGAAACAGCATGGCGAAAGCAAGCGTCAGAGCGACCATAACGACGTTATACATAAATACCGTCGGTCTTCCGAACATAAAGCCTACCGCGCTTAATAACGAATGTCTGGACAAAATTTCAAGCACAAACGTAAGTACAATCGATTCAAGCGCTATAAACATAGTTGGCGCAATCGGAAATCTCTTTCCAACCTTGCCTCTTTGCATATCCATTCTTTTTTTCATATTCATCCTCCGTTCAGCCTTCTTAATCAGCAAGAGACTGAATATATCGATTCGCGCTCAGTCCCGCCGTCGCGCCCTCTCCGACCGCCTTTGCAATCTGATAGGGAAGCCCCGTCACATCGCCCGCCGCAAACACGCCGGGCAGATTGGTGGAAAAATCGCGCGACACGACAATGTGTCCGTTTTCGGTTTCAAGCCCCGGAAGAAGCGTTCCCGGAGCGATGGCGCTTCGGAAAATAAAAGCGCAGTCGCCCGTAAACTCGCCTCTGTCCGTTAAAAGGACAACGCCCTTCTCCCCTTTTTTCAGGGAAATCGGCTTTGCATTCTCTATCGTTTCTGCGCCCTCGATTTTTCGGGCGTTTTTATAAAGCGGAAAATACGTCACGTTCATGAGCTTCAGAAGGTATTCGCATTCCTCTTTCGCGCTTTCTTCAAAGCCCAATACGATCACATGGCCGCCCTTATACAGCATTCCGTCGCAGGTGGCGCAATAGCTCACGCCGCGGCCAATCAGTTCTTCCTCTCCCGGAAGCGGTTTTTGGCTCGTAACGCCCGTGGTCAGAATTACGCTTTTTGCCTCCCACATCTCGTCGCCCGATGTGAGCGCATAATAACCGCCCATCGGATAAATATGATCGATGGGTTTCATAACAGGCAAAATGCCTGCCCGGTGCATATGCTCTTCATACGCACCGGCAAGCTTTTCTCCGCTGACGCTCGGAAAGCCCAGAAAATTCGGGATTTCCTTCGCGCTTTTCACTTTTTTAAGGCCGCTGGGGCCGGAAAACATAATCATCGACAGAGCACGGATTTTGACATTCAATGCAGCTGAAATGCCTGCCGGGCCGCCGCCGACAATCGCTACGTCAAACATGAAAGACACTTCTCCCGATCGTTAGGATCCAAAAATGCTATGCGTTTGCGCCCTCGATTATGCAATCAGCTTCTGCGCAAGCTCGGCAGCGGAAGCGGCGTCGGTAGAATAGCCGTCGGCGCCGATTTGGTCGGCATACTCCTGCGTGATGGGCGCGCCGCCGATCATAACCTTCACCTGATCTCTGAGGCCTTCCGCCATCAGCATTTCAATTACAGCCTTCATCATGGGCATGGTGGTGGTAAGAAGCGCGGACATGCCGATGACCTGCGCGCCGTTTTTGACCGCCTCAACAAACTTCTCGGGCGCTACGTCAACGCCTAAGTCAATAACTTCAAAGCCGTTGCCCTCAAGCATCATGCCGACAAGATTCTTACCGATATCATGAAGGTCGCCCTGTACGGTGCCGATGGCAACCTTGCCAAGGGACTGTACGTTTTCACTTAAAAGAAGCGGCTTTAAGATATCGGTTCCGGCCTTCATTGCACGGGCGGCAACGAGGACTTCGGGAACGTAAACTTCGCCGTTTTTGAACATTTCGCCTAAGTTCGTCATGCCGACTACGAGGCCTTCGTTCAGAATGGTTTCCGCCTTTACGCCTTCATTCAGCGCTTCTTTTACGAGCTGGTCGACAACCTTTTTTCTTCCGCCTTCAACGGCCTTTGCAATCGCAAGCATATCTGCCATGGGGAATCCTCCTTGAAATTCTTTTTCATCGCTCACATTTTAGCACAAATCCGTTTTGTATACAATGCTCTTATCAAATTTTATTGTAACTTTGCAAAAAATAACTGTTCAAGCGCATAAAAACGTGATATACTTAGTGTATCTTTGTTCATCATGGAGGTATCATGCATGGACCGCATCAATACTTTCCGCTTAAAGGGCATTAAGGCCGCGCTTTTTTCAAGCGAGATCAATATGCACTATTTAAGCGGCTATACCGGAGAAGGCTGCCTGCTCATCCTTCCCGAATCCGCCCACATCATCACCGACTTCCGCTATATCGAACAGGCCGAGCGTCAGAGCCCCGCCTGCAAGGTGGAGCAAACGGGCAAGGATGCATCCAGAAACCAGATCGTAAAAAATCTTCTTTCCGAATGCGGAATCTGCGAGCTTTCCGTCGAAACCAACGTTTTGACCCACGACGAATTCTTAGCGCTTGAAAAAGCCCTTGAGGGCGTAACGCTTGTTTCCATCCCCCGCGTGACAGAGGAGATGCGCGAGGTTAAATGTGAAGAAGAAATCGAATGCATCAAAAAAGCGGGTGAAATTTCCTGCAAGGCGTTTGACGATCTTCTCAAATACATTCAGCCCGGCATGACCGAAAAGGAAGTCTGCGCATACCTGGATTACCGCATGCGCGTTTATGGAAGCGAGGGAAACGCATTTTCCACCATCGTCGCCTCCGGCGTAAACGGCTCCCTTCCCCACGCCGTGCCCTCCGACAAGGTTATCGAAAAGGGCGAGCTGGTCACTTTCGACTTCGGCGCAAAAATCGGCGGCTACTGCTCCGACATGACAAGAACCATCGCAATCGGCGAGATTTCAGACGAGCTTCGCGCCATCTATGACGCGGTGCTTGAAGCCCAGCTTGCGGCGCTTGCCTATATCGGCCCCGGCAAAAGCTGCTTTGAGGCGGACAAGATTGCCCGCGATCTTCTGGAGGAAAAATATCCCGGCGCGTTCGGTCATTCCCTCGGCCACGGCGTAGGTCTTTTCATCCATGAATCCCCTTCTCTGAGCTTCCGCTCCGAGAAAACCCTTTCAAAGGGTCATGTGGTCACCGTTGAACCCGGCGTATACATCCCCGGCGTCGGCGGATGCCGCATTGAAGATACAGTCATTATCACGGAAGACGGCTTTATCAACATCATTACGACCCCCAAGCAACTGATTGTTGTTTGATTACAAAAACAAAGATTTTTATTTAGAGGAGGAACCCCTTATGGTAACAGCTGGCGATTTCAAAAAAGGCCTTACGGTTGAATGGGAGAACGGTATTTGGACGATCGTAGACTTCCAGCACGTTAAGCCCGGTAAAGGCGCCGCATTCGTTCGCACCAAGATCAAGAATATCATCACCGGTGCTGTAATTGAGCGCAGCTTTAACCCCACCGACAAGATGCCCAAGGCCATCATCGAAACCAAGGAAATGCAGTACCTGTACAACGACGGCGATCTGTACTACTTCATGGACACCGAAACCTACGAGCAGCTCGGTCTTGCCAAGGAGCAGGTCGAAGACTCCATCATGTTCATGAAAGAGAACACCAACGCCACCGTTCGTTTCTACAAGGGCGCTCCCTTCTCCGTTGAGGCCCCCTTCTTCGTAGAGCTCGAAGTTATCCACACCGAACCCGGCTTCAAGGGCGACACCGCTTCGAACACCACCAAGCCCGCCACCGTCGAGACCGGCTTCACCCTTCAGGTTCCGCTGTTCATCGAAATCGGCGACAAGCTCAAGATCGACACCCGCGTCGGAGAATACCTCTCCCGCGCCTAATCCATTCTCTTACAAAAGCGGAAGCGCCCGATTCAAAGGCGTTTCCGCTTTTACGTCATAAGGAGGATTCTTATGCCCAATTTAAACGACAAAATCGGCTACATCCACGGCATGATGGACGGCCTTAAGCTCAATAAGGAAGACGATTCCGTCAAACTTATGTATATGATGATCGACGTAATCGATTCCCTCGCGGAATCCGTAAACGCGCTTGAAGCCGATCAGGAAGAACTGTGCGACTACGTGGAGAGCATCGACGACGATCTGACCGAGCTTGAAATGCGTCACGGCGCCGATTACGAGGAGGATTTCGAAGACGATCACGAGATCGAATTTTCTCCTGCGCCCAAAAGGAAAGGAAATCTTCGAATTCTCAAAGATGATGAAGATGATTTCGAAGAAGAAGACGAAGAAATCGAAGACGCCGAAGTCGAATACTTTATCGGCTGTGTTTGCCCCGAATGCGGAAAATTCTTCTCCGTCAAAAATCCCGACAGTTACCCGGACGATCAGAAATTCATATGCCCCTTCTGCAAAAAGCACGTATCCATCGATCCCATGAACCCCGAAAAAGTACCCTGCGCCGAGCCCGCGCCCGACCCGGACGAGATTCCGTTTTAAAACTTTACTTCCTCACGCAGGCGCCAAAGGGCTCCTTGCGCAAAGATGTAACTGACTGAAAAGAGCAATCGCAAAATCAATCTGTGATTGCTCTTTTCATTATCCCTTTCGGCATTACGCATATATCATTCTTTTATTCCAAAATAACTTCGATGCCTTCCGGCGCCTCTACGCGCGTTGCGATTTTGCCGTCCGTTCCCTTTCTGTGGAAAACGCTGATCACGCCTTTGGGCGTCGGTACGGTGCCTCTGGCGTATTCTAAGTCGCCGAGATTTCCCTTCACGCGAACCGTTTTGTATCCGGGTTCGACCGGCGTTACGCCCAGAATGTATTCGGTGGCAAACGGAATCGGACCGCTGGACCAGCCATGGCACAGGCTGTGCCTAAAGCCCTTATAGCAGTATGCGCCGTAATCGCCGTGGATATCGATCATGCCCTCGGGCACCTCCTCGTCGATTCTTGCGGCGTTCTTCATCCAGTCGATGGAGAAATCCTCCCAGAAGGTCGTTGCGCCCATTTGCAGCATGCCGCCCCAGAATTCACGCGCATCATTCAGCGCGCCTTCGATGTCGCCCGCCTCCGTGCGTGCGTTTAGGATGTAGCCGCCCATCAAAGACGAATAGCCCTTCGCCCCCGTGCCTGCAAAGCGCGTTTCGTTCATCTTCACCGCATCGGCGATGCCGGAGAGGGACAAAATCGCGCCGGCCGCCTTGTTTTCGGACGGCGCGGGAATATGATTTTTCATAAGAACGGCCTTTTCTTTGCATTTTTCAGAAAGCGCTTCTTCGCCCATTTCATAGAGCATAAACGCGCTGGCGTCAAGCGCAAGCTTCAATAGACCCTGAACGCCTTCGTGGGAGGCGACGGGCTCTTCGCTGGTCGGCCAGTCGAGGAATTTTCCGGGCATCAGTTCTTCGCCCTCTTCGGAAACGAGCTCGGAAAGTCTTCCGGCAAGCACAGTGAGATATTCCTTCTGCGCCATCAGGTATTCCTTATCGCCCGTTCTCATGTAAAGATCAAAATTCACAAGAATCCACCAAAGCGAATACGTGGGCATACCGTTCATCCACGCAGTCGGCGGCGTATGGGATTTTAAAAAGTCGAGAGAGTTATTCACAATGTCGTTTTGTCCGAACACGGAAAGAATGGAGAGAATTTCCGTGTGCATGTCGCCCATCCATACGAGGCGGTCGCGCTTGATGCCGTCCCAAAGGTAATCCTGCATGCACATGTGAACCGTGTGCGCCGCAGTTTCCCAGATTTCGTTCAAGAGCATGTCGCTGGATTCAAACGTGCCCTTAAATTCCAGATCTTTATAAATCATCACGCCCTGAACGGTCAGAAGCTCCACTTTGTCGTCTTCCGCAAGCGTAATATAGGCGAATCTGTAGCCGGATTCGTTGGTTTCGTGCGTGCTGAGCGCGCTCATGCGGATCACCTGATCGCGGCATGCATGGTCGCATCCGGCGTTCTTAAATCCGAGCTCCGCCATGGCTTCCGACACGGATTCGCCGAAACGCACGCGCAGGGAGGTAAAATTCACGCCCCCGTTAATCATATTCGTAGTGATTCGAAGACTTCCGTGGAATTCGCTTCCGAAATCCAACAATACGCCCGCGCCCTTTCCCGAAAGCGTGCAGCCGTAAAATGAACCCAAATATGCTTGCGTCGGTTTTTCGTCCAGCAGTTTTTCGACATTTTCAACCGCTCCGACCGTCTTTACAATGCGGACGGGCAGCATATATTTGCGAACGCGATCATCGGTATGTCCATATTCACGTGTCTGTTGCGCCATAAAACGCACCTCCAACTGTATTCTGATTACTAAATTCTTCGTATTTTCCGTTTTTCCTGCTTCACACCTGCATATTTCAAGTGTATAATGATAAAAAAAGCGGAGGTGAATATATGCGTCTTTCTTTAAACGGTACGTGGTCGCTCAAATGGTGCGCCGAAACAAGCAATATGCCGCCCGAGAACGAGTGGCCCAAGATTCAGGCGCAGGTTCCCGGAAATGTGGAACTGGATTTATTCAGAAACGGAATCGAACCCGACCCGTATTACGCAGAAAACGAATATCTTTTCAGAAAATACGAATACTGCTCATGGATTTACGAAAAAAGCTTTTCGTTTGAAGGTGAAAAGACGAATGAGCGAATCAATCTCGTTTTCGACGGTCTCAATTGCTTTGCCGATATTTTTGTAAACGGCAGTAAAGTTGGTTCAAGTGAAAACGCGCTCATTCCTCACGTTTTTGACGTTACCGATTTTCTTGTTTTCGGCGGCGAAAACATTGTCAGGGTATACATTCATTCCGCGCTGAATGCGGCGCGCAGGATGGATTTTCCCGTCCATATTTCCGCAAACGAAGGCTTTTCGGAATATGCGTATCTGCGCATGCCGGCGCATTCCTTCGGCTGGGACATTATGCCGCGCTTTTTGTCAGCGGGTATGTGGCGCGGCGTTTCTCTTGAAAGCGTCAAAAACACGCGTCTTACGCAGGTGTATTATGCGTGCCTTTCGGCAAATTCCAACCGCGCTGATATGATCGCCAAATACCGCTTTGTAACGGACAATCCCTATATCGACGATTATTCCGTGCGCGTGTATTTGAACGGATCCCTGATCGCCGAAAGCAAAGCGCCGTTCACCGCAAGCGAAATTCGTTTTTCCGTAAAAAATCCCGCGCTCTGGTGGCCGAAGGGATACGGAGAGGCCAATTTATACAATGCACGATTTGAACTTATCAAAGACGGTATCATCGTCGATGCACGCGAAGAAAGAATCGGCGTCCGCAAGGTGGATATCACAAATATCATGAAGCCGGATGACGAAGGTGAATTCCTGATTCAAGTCAACGGCGTAAAAATCCTCGCCAAGGGTTCCAACTGGGTTCCGATGGACGCGTTCCATTCGAGAGACGCGCAAAAGTACACAAAAGCCGTTTCCCTGTTTAACGAAGCCGGGTGCAATATCGTGCGCCTCTGGGGCGGAAATGTGTATGAAGACCACGCGTTTTTCGATCTTTGCGACGAAAACGGCATCATGGTCTGGCACGATTTCACAATGGGCTGCGCCGTCTATCCGCAAACGCCTGAATTTCTCAAAATCATTCACGACGAATGCGAAACCGTCATCCGCCGCATGCGCAACCACGCCTCCATCATCCTCTGGGCGGGCGACAACGAGGTGGACGACTGCTACACCTGGCAGGGCTATACCGAAGGCAGCAACCGCTATAACGCCGTAACCCGCGAAGCCTGCGCACGAGCCGTTCGCGAAAACGATCCCTATCGCCCGTTTTTGCCTTCATCTCCCTATATTGACGGCGGCGTTGACCGCTTGCTCGTTCCCGAACAGCACAACTGGGGACCGCGCGCATACTTTAAGGACGATTTCTATCGTTTGACCAAAGCGCATTTCGTCAGCGAATGCGGCTATCACGGTTGTCCCGCAAGGGAAAGCCTTGAAAAATTCATTCCCGAAGACGAGCTGTGGCCGATCAGCAACAAAGCGTGGAAAACGCACAACGCGGAATATCGCATGCTCATTGAGCGGGGATACGACCGAAACGAGCTTATGGCCAAGCAGGTCAGAATCATGACAGGCGCTATGCCCGAAACGCTTGACGACTTTATCCTGTTTTCGCAGTTCACGCAGGCAGAAGCAAAAAAATATTTCATCGAAAGCACGCGCATTCGCAAATGGCGCAGAACCGGCATTATCTGGTGGAATATGATCGACGGCTGGCCGCAGATTTCGGACGCGGTAGTCGATTGGTACTATGTCAAAAAGCGCGCCTTTTACGCCATCAAGCACGTCCAGACGCCCATTTGTATTATGCTTGACGAGCACGACGCATGGGGGCAGCGCGTAATTCTCGGAAACGATTCAAACACCGATCGGGAAGTTTCTTACCGTCTGATCGACGCGGAAACCGGAAACGAACTTTTAAGCGGACGCGCATTCAGTCCGAAAAACGAAAATATCGCGCTGGGTGAAATCACAATCCTGCCCGGCGCGCAAAAGCTGATTTTAATTGAATGGACGATTGACCAAAAGCGGTATTCCAACCACTATCTCACGGGTCATCCGCCCTATGATATGGAAAAAGTGCGTTTGTATGCAAAGCAGATTGACGCGTGGAACAGAGATTAAAAAGAGGGATATCATGAACGAAAAGACCGTAGAAATCGGAATGCTCCCCAAAGGCGCTCGAAATAAAATCTCGGATGTTCCCGGAGTGCTTGTGGGACATGCGACCATAGACACAGAAAACCACAAAACCGGCGTAACAGTCGTACTTCCGCCGGGCAAAAACCCGTTCACCGAAAAGCTTGTCGGCGCGTCGTTTGTCTTAAACGGCTTCGGCAAAACCCAGGGCCTTGTACAGGTGGAAGAATTAGGCACCATCGAAACGCCGATCGCTCTGACAAATACGCTGAACGTAGGCATCGTTCACGATGCGCTGGTTGAATACATGATTCACGTATGCAATCTGGACGGCGTGCGCCTGACCAGCGTCAACCCCATCGTCTGCGAGTGCAACGACGCGTCGCTTAACGACATTCAGAACCGCGCCGTCACAAAGACGCACGTTTTTTCCGCCATCGAAAACGCGTGCGCCGACTTTGAGGAGGGCGACGTCGGCTGCGGAAAAGGCACAACCTGTCACGGTTTAAAAGGCGGCGTGGGCTCCGCCTCGCGCGTGATAACCATTGATGGGCAGATATTCACCTTGGGCGTTTTGGCTCAGACCAATCACGGCTCCATGCGTGATCTTCGCTTAAACGGCGAACCCGTTGGAGAACGAATATTTGAATCTCTGCGCGACCACAAGCCGGACAAAGGCTCCTGCATCATGATCGTCGCAACCGATCTTCCCGTAACCGACAGGCAGCTTAAGCGCATCATCAAGCGCTGCGCGATCGGCCTTGTGCGCCCGGGCAGTTATCTTGGGCACGGAAGCGGCGACGTGTTTATCGGCTTTTCAACCGCCAACCGGATTTTATCCGATGCGCCGGACATTTCCGACACAAGGATTCTAAAGGAATCCAAGCTCGACCTCGCCTTCCGCGCCTGCGGAGAGGCTGCGGAAGAAGCGGTTATCAAAAGTATGCTGAATGCATCCTCTGTTTCAGGATTCGGCGGAAATACGCGCGCATCGCTAAAAGAATTTTTTCTATAAAGAATGATCATGAAAAAAACGCGCCGTCATTATCAGACGACGCGGTTCAGACCATCAACAAACCTCTGGGTGAGGCATGGAGAGGGAGCGCACTCCCTCTCCATTTTCAATCGATTTTGGCGGCATGTACTTAAAAATCGCGCGTTTTCACAAAGCGCAGCGACTGAAAACGCTTCCCCTTTCC
>JAFWZN010000042.1 GCA_017522345.1 Clostridia bacterium
ATGATGACGACGATGACGACGATGACGAACCCGGCTTCTTCAGCAATGTCTTCGGTTTCTTAAAGGTTCTTCTGATGCTGGTTCTGGTTCTTGCGGTTGTGGTTCTGGGTATGCGCGTTCTGGAAGAAAAGGACGTCATCAGCTGCCAGTGGTTCCGCGAACACCTGGGCTCCGTCGGAACAGCCATCTTTCCCGAAGCTTCCGATTCCACCATCGGAGGCATAATCGTGGACGGATCCGAGATTATGTAATTCATAAAAGCATATTTTTCACAAAAAACGGCCTATGCAGCGTTCCGGGCAATTTGATCAAAAACCCCAGAACGTCGCATAGGCCGCTTTTGGCGAAATATCCTTTCGGCACAGTTTTGTTCAAGCAAACACGATTTCTCTTACCAATAAAGAACAGCGGCGCACTGGTCGAAAAAGCCTGTGCGCCGCTGCTTTATTGGGTTATCTTATTTTCCGATTCCGCCAAGCACGCCGGAGAAGAAATCCAGCATGCCGCCGGAAACTTCCGTGCTATCGGTTGTCTCCTCAGCATCATCCACTGTTGTTTCCGTAATTTCGTTTTCAATGATTTCGTCCGTGACGTCCTCATGGACATCGTTCGCTTCATCCTCCGCTTCAGCCTCGTCCGCTTCCGCATCAGCCGGATCCGCAGGCGTGGTTTCGATAGAAATCGTTTCTTCAAATCCGTCTTCCAGAACGCCGGAAAGCACATTTCCGAAGAAGCCGCTGAATCCCGTGGGGGCTGAAACGATCACGCTCGTGGGACCGTCCGAACCGCCGATGATTCCAATGGAAGGTTCCTCATCATCCGCAGCAATCGCTTCCTCGGTCGTCTCCTCAGTCGCTTCCTCGGTCGTCTCCTCAGTCGTTACCTCGGTCGTCTCCTCAGTCGTTACCTCGGTCGTCTCCTCAGTTACTTCTTCAAATGCTTCCTCCGTCTGCTCCGCAAGCGGATCGTTCATGGACTCGTCGGCGGGCAAAGCCTCGCCTTCGGCCTCCGCTTCAGAATCCGGCAGATCAACAGCATCCTCAGCCTGTTCCATCTCCGCTTCGTTTTCCTTAATGGAAGCAAGCTGAACCTCCTTCGGAAGGAACGAACGGGTATCCTCGCCGTCATAGCGGAAATAGAGCGTCGCACAGCCGTAATACCAAACGTTGTCCACTCGATATTCGTACAGATACACGCGATCCGTGGCAAGAAGCTTTCCTTCCCTGTCGAAGGAGGGGAAGAAAACGTCCGCATACAGGCCGTCGGTTCCGATGCAGTTCAAAAGCATGTATTCCTTGGTCTCCCAGTTTCCCTCAAACGCGTTTACATACAATACGTCGCCGGGCGTATCGATGTAAAGATAGGCGCAGAAAGCATTGGGATTCTCGTAGGCAAAGGCGGGATCCGCTAAAAATTCGAACACTCCCGGGGCAATCTCTCCGCCATCCAGCACATCCGTATCAATCCACACATGCTCGGAGGTGGGAACGTATTCGGCGTTCATCCAGCGGATCGTCGATTCATAATTGTTCCAGTCGCCCGGGATTTCTTCAAACGTCACATACTGAACCGCCTGCGCGGAGGACATAAACAGCATAAACGCCAGAACCATCCCAACAAGCTTTTTCGCAAAACGCATTTTCACGGAAAGCCCCCCTTATGAAATCAGAATTTCTTATATTATACCGAATTTCCCGCCGCAATACAAGAAATAATGCCCGTTCGTGGCGTTTTGTCAATAAATTTTAAAAATTTCGCCGCCCGCTCATTGAAATGCATGTTTTAAACCATTGCCCGCATTCCCTTTCCGGGCAAGGCTCGCTTTCTTGACTGTTTGTGCAAAACATGCTATCCTTGTGTCAATTAAGATTGTCAGAGGATATGCTTATGAAACGTTTTTTCCTTTTTCTTCTTTTTCTCGTTCTCCTTTATCCGGCATATAGCTCCATCCAAGCCCGGAGCGAAGCCTCCCGCACCACCGTCATGATCTACATGTGCGGAAGCAACCTTGAAAGCCTTGACGGCGCAGCAAGCGACGATATTTTTGAAATGCTCTTTTCCGATTACAACAAGGACGAAATCAACGTGGTTCTGCTCACGGGCGGCAGCAGTCAATGGAACGGCGCCGCCATCGACAGCAGCAAGACAAACATCTTTGAGATCACCCGCCGAAACAGCCTTCGCCTGAAGTGGTGCGATTCCCTTCTGAATCTGGGCGAAAGCGACACGCTTTCTTTTTTCCTCAAATATGCCGAGCAAAACTATCCCGCCGATCGCTATGGCCTGATTCTCTGGGATCACGGCGGCGGACCGCTCAGCGGCATTTGCTGGGACGAACTGTTCTCCGACCATCTGACCATTGACGAGGTGACCGACGCCCTTGATGATAGCCTGTTTCGCGATAAGCCGCTCGATTGGGTCGGTTTTGACGCCTGCCTGATGGCCTCTGCAGAGGTGGCCTGGAGAATGTCCCCCTATGCGAATTACATGATCGCCTCCGAGGAAGCCGAACCGAGTTACGGCTGGGACTACAGCTTTTTATCCGGCCTTGAATGCGATTCCGACGGCGCGGAAACGGCCGAGCGCATCATTCGCCTTTATATCGACAGCGCCCGCACAGGCGATACGCTGACCTTATCCTGCATCGATCTGTCTCAGATAGACGAGCTGAAATCGACGCTTGACTCCTATTTTTCCTATATGGAGCATACCCTTTCTTCGGAAACCTTCTCCAACCATTCCATTCTGCGCAAGTCCGCCGCATCCTTCGGAAATTCCGTGCTGCGCGCCGTAACGGACACCGTTGTGGGCGACTATGATCTGGTTGACCTGAAACACCTTCTTAAGCAGCATTCGGATCCGAACTGGATGAAGGAAGACGTTCTTTCAACGCTGGATAAATGCATCGTACACAACGCCTCCACCACGGATGAGCACTATGGGCTGAGCGTCTATTTTCCCATGTACAACAAAAAAGCGTATACGCAAACGTGGAGTCTGTCTTATCCGAAGCTGGGCTTCAGCGACGGCTATTCCATGTATATTCAAAAATTCGGAAGCATGCTGACGCAAAAACCGCTTGTGGATTGGGAAAGCGTCATTGACAGCTATGAATCCACAAAAGATAAAGACACAAACGCCGTCCATCTTTCCTTGCTTCTCACAAGCGAGCAGCAGGCCAATTTTGCCTCCGCGCGCCTGTTCGCTCTTGGTTCAGAGGAGTTCGGCGGTTACTATCGCGTATACGTTTCCGATTCCATTCCAATGGATGAAAACGGCAGGATCGCAGCAGTCTATCATTGTGAGACGCTGCATGCGACAGACGCTTCGGATGGACACATCATGACCCCGGCGCTTGATTTTGAAATCCGGGAAGACGGCAGTTACGCCATAAACGCAATTGCGCACAACAGCATGTCCGATATCAACGAAGGACTCTCCATCGTTCTGGTCTGCGATCGTCAGGGCGATCGCCTGTCGCCCAAAAACGTTTATGTGTTCGATGATCAAACCCAAGCCTACACCAAACGCTTATCCTTTGATCTTACGGAATATCGGTATCTTTCTTTCATCCGCACCTATCGCATGGACAGTCTCAGCCGCACAGGCGGCTGGCCTTCGTTTGAAAACTGGCCGGTCAACACCTATATCCAAAAGCATTATACGGTCAGCGCTTTGAACGCGTTTGATCTGGCGTTTGTCGCCGACCCGTCCGATTCCTTTAACATCGGTCTTGAAATCACCGATACGCAGAACAACTCCTACTGCGCAGGCATGATCGCGGGAAGCAGCAATCAGGAAGCTATGCTTTTCAAAAAATCCGCGAAATATCCCTTTGCAATGTACGCAGACGCGCTGCTCATGGATGAAAACGGCCTGTATCTCACCATCAGCTGCCGAAACACGAATTCACGGACAAATGCCTTTGGCGTCAACGAGCATTTCTTCTTTTCTCCGATGATCAACGGCGTTCCTTGCCTCTTTGAGGAAGGGACTGTATCGAAGAAAGAAACCTCTCCCGAAAGCATCGGCGTTTATACGCTGAATCTGAAATGGCCCGAAGGGGTTCATATCGGCAATGCCGGCAGCGTTTCCTTCCGTCTTATGAATTGTTTCGGCGATTCGGAAAAAAACGGCGCCGGATTGAAGAGCTTGTCCGAATATGTGAGCGTCACATGGGATCCGTCGATTGCTGAAGGCAAAGAGGCGGTTTCCATGTCTTCGGGCAGCTTCCGCGTATCTTCAGCCGAAACCACATGGGATCCGGGCGAGCTTGCCAATTATGATGTGGAAGCCATTTCCGCCCCCATCCGACAAACCCAGCCGGATTTTCTGTCGCTGACCGCGCCCGAAGGGCTCGAAGATGCGCCCGGATGGGTTATTGTCGCGGATAAATCCGTAAATCCGGACGGTTCAGAGGCTTATTCGCCCATCTGGGTTGTTCCTCTTGATTCCATAACTGCGCCGGTCACCGTTCCATCCGGCTTCCTGTCGCTCAATGCCGGCGATGAAAGTTTGCCGGTTTGCATGCTTTCAGATACGGACGGAACCACCGCTGCGCTCATGAGCCGCATCCGTTTTGCTTCCGCCGCCGATCCGAACACCGTCATCGCCTCGGAAATTCAGCTGGACCTTCGAAATGGGCGGGTGAGCCACTTTGAGCTGTCGGACGGGACTTTAAACCCGTCGTCTGTCCCGCCTCACGTGAGCATTTCTCACGATATCGAATCCAAAATCTGTTTTCCGATCGGTCTGACCCGCGCGCTGAGTATCGAAGCGGAGGAATACGCGCCTTTGGGTTCACTGAGCGCCCTTTTTGCCCCGCCGCAGAACCCTGTGATCGAAAATCCTGTGCTGCCGCTTGAATTCAGCCTTTCTCCGTCGTATTCCGAAGCCGCCGTCGTTGTTTATATCGGGCATTCGGAGGACGGCAGTTTGTCCGTTCTGCGGGAAATTCCGTTGGACGAGGCTGTTTCCGTTCATATTTCCTCGCCCGCTTCCGACACGCCGTATTATTCGCTTTATATCGACCATACGGGAAATCGGCATCTTCGCTACGGCGATTTTCTGGTGGTCGAGTCGGAAAGCGAAATGCTGATCACCGGCTATGTCGGACAGGAAGAGGCGGTCGTTATCCCCGATCTGCTCAACGGAAAGCCCGTGATCGGCATAGATATTCGATTAGAAAATCCAAGCCTTCGTCAGATTACCCTGCCAAAGACGCTTGATATACAGGTGGTAGACTATCTGGCGCACGGCGATTACCTCTACGCATATTGGAGCGATTCCGATCTTGACGCCCGCACCGTCAAAGAGCTGTTCCCCTATGCGTATCTTGAAAAACTGTCGGGGCTCAGAACCATAATTGTGCCAACCGATTGCCCTCTTGACGAAATTCCGCTCAAAAATTTCTTCTGCGGTTCGATCGAGGACGATGATAACCGCTATTTCAACGGAATTCATCATGCGGATGTCTCCGCCAATTATGCAAAACGCGCAGAGGAGAGCCTCCGCTACTGCGACGGGTTCTATTACACGCTCGATGAATCCGGTTCGGCCACGCTTATGGATTTCCGCTACGTTGAAACAAGCCATTATGACGGCCTGTACGGCACCATGACCGTTCCTTCCACACTCGACGGATATCCGGTTGTACGCATTGCAACCGGCGCGCTTGCAAACTATAAATCCAACGCTCTCGTCATCGAAGAAGGCGTCGAGATTATCGATCCCCGCGCCATCTCCGTCGACTTTATTTACGCTTTGTCGCTGCCTTCCAGCATCCGGGAAATCCATGAAGATGCGCTCTATACCACTTCGCTCAACGAACACTGGTTTCAAAACCTCTATGTTTCTTCATCCAACAGCGCATATCTGTATTCGCGTCTCAAAGACAGCGGCGCTCGCTTCATTATCAACGATCCCCCTGCCGACGTACCGTTTGAATATATTCTTACAGAGAAAGGCATCATCCTGTCGGGGCTCAGCGCTGACGAATCCGAAGATATCGACGTTCTGTCCATTCCCTCCGCAATCGGCAAAACGCCCGTTTACCGAATCGGCGAATCCGCGTTTCATAATCTCAAGCGCGTCAAAACCATCGTAATTGAAGAAGGCATTCAGGAAATCGGCGCAGGCGCCTTTGAGGGCTCTTCTGCGCTTGAGACGGTTTCTCTGCCTTCCACGCTTCTGATCATTGAAGCGAATGCTTTTTCCGGCTCGAATCTGCGCTCCGTTCATATTCCCGCCTCCGTTCATACCATCGACGCAACCGCTTTTTCTCTTTCTGAAATCCGCGCCATCTCCTTTGAAGCCCTGCCCGAAAACATGTACTTCACGCAGCAAACCGATCAATTTGAAGAAATTGTCTGCCCTGCCAAATGGCATCACGAGATTCCCGCGCGCTTTCCGGGCGAGCATCCGTATCGGATTGTGTATGATTCAGCCGATGTTGATTTCGAGGATGGATATCGCTTTGTGATCCTTCAAGACAAGGCGGTTCTCCTTTCAGGCCCGTTGGATCAGGAGCGGATCGCGCTTCCTGCTTTCATAAATTCTTACCCCGTAACGCATATCGCGCCGGACGCCTTCCTTGGCGCATCCATGGAACAGGTGTCTTATCCCGAACATCTCAAGTTCATCAGCAGCGGCGCTTTTTCCGAATGCCGAAGGCTGAAAGCAGTTTCCGTTCCGGATACCGTCCTTGAAATGGGAATCGCAGTGTTTGAAGGATGCAGCGCCTTAACCACAGCGGTTTTGCCCGCACCGCTCAAGGCCGTGCCCGAAAGAACATTTTCGGAATGCACAAGCCTTGAAAGCGTCGAACTTCCCCAAAGCACGCAGGACATTGGCGATCGATCCTTTTACGCCTGTTCTTCTCTTATACAGATCGATCTTCCGGAAGGGCTAAAGCGCATTGGCGAAAGCGCATTTCGTTACAGCGGGCTGATTGCCATTGCTTTTCCGGACAGCCTGCGCGAAATCGGCAATGGATCCCTGCCTCACACCATCCTGTTTGCGACAAAGCCGCCGGAGGAAGCAGCGGTTCACAAATACGCCTTCGAATTCCCGGAGCAGATTCTTTTCCTTGAATCCGGCGCCGCCGTTCGCTCTGCCTTTGACGAACACATACGCCCAACCAAGGAAAAGCGACAGATGTGCGGAGCGAATGTCGAATGGCGTGTGGATGAAGAGGGCGTTTTGATCCTTTCCGGACACGGGGCCACAGACGATGTCGGAATCCAAATCAGCCAGCCCTGGTATGATCTTCGAAGTCAGATCAAAGAAATCAAAGTCGAAGAAGGCGTTGAATCCCTTGGCTCCTGTCTGTTTGAAGGGCTTGAAAATCTGACCGGCGTATCGCTGCCCGGATCCCTGATATCCATCGGTCGAAACGCCTTCAACGGCTGCGTATCCCTAAAAACGATTGAAATTCCCCAAAGCGTACACTCCATTTCCAGCTCTGCATTCCGCTTATGCACCTCTCTTCACACCGTTGTCCTTCCGGATGGATTGGAAACAATCGAGTCTTTGTTGTTTGCGGATTGCATCAGCCTAAAAAACATCACGCTGCCTTCCGGCCTGAAGGTCATCCGAATCAACGCCTTTATGAACTGCAAATCGCTTGCGCAAATCATCATTCCGGAGGGCACGAAAGAAATCGAACTTTATGCCTTCCACGATTGTACAAACCTTCTTCTGGTTGACTTCCCACAAAGTCTTGAAAGCATCGGCCACAATGTCTTCGTGGATTCCGATTACATGGACAAGAGCGACAGGGACAATGAAGCCTTTGTTTTCAGCCCAAACTACAACTATCTCAAATTTCGCGTGGTTGAAGGCAGCTATGCGCATGCGTATGTGCTTCAGCACAAACTTCTGTTTGAGCTGAAACCGCTGTCTTAAATTGCGCCGGGCGGAGAAACCTCCATCCTCGCTGTCTTTCATCGGCGGATCAAAGCCGGGAAAGACAGCGTTTTCCTTTCGCCTGAACGGTTTTAAAACAAACGCATTCCGCCTTTCAAAGCGGGATGCCAAGTCACAAAAACGCTCTTATCAGCGTTTCGGTGTGCTTTTTCTATGGACTTTTTTCCAAAAATCCTGTATAATGACATTAAATGAGATTTATGGGAGTTGACGCACATGGACTTTAAGACAGCAATTGCCTCTTTGGCGGTCGAGGCCATCAAGACCGCTTTCCCCGGCGCGGAAATCGATGTCGAAACCGCTGCCGGAATGCTTGAAACCCCGCCGGATCAGGCGATGGGCGACTATGCCCTCCCCTGCTTCAAACTTTCCAAAACCCTGAGAAAAGGCCCGCCCATGATTTCGGACGCGCTGAGCCAACATATTTCGGCGCCCTTTTTGGACCGCGTGGAAAGCGTAAAAGGCTATCTCAACTTTTTCGTGAACGCCGCAACCTATTCCGAGGAAGTGCTTGAAAAGGCGCTTTCCATGGGCGAAAGCTACGGAAGCGGCAATGACGGCGAAGGCAAAAACATCGTCATCGACTATTCCTCCATCAATATCGCAAAGCGCTTCCACATCGGCCATCTTTCCACCACCATGATCGGAAACGCGCTTTATAAAATGTACAAATTCTTAGGCTACAACGTAACCGGCGTCAACCACTTGGGCGACTGGGGTACCCAGTTCGGCAAGATGATCGCCGCCTACAAGCGCTGGGGCGACAGGGAAACCGTCGTCAAGGGCGGCGTGGACGAAATGGTCAAGCTGTATGTGCGCTTCAACGCCGAGGCCAAGGAAAACCCCGCGCTGGACGACGAGGGCAGAGCCTGGTTCAAGGCCATCGAGGACGGAAATCCCGAGGCGCTTGAAATCTTCAACTGGTTTAAGGAAGTAACCCTTGCCGACGCCAACCGCGTCTACGACATGCTGGGCGTTACGTTTGACTCCTATGCCGGCGAAAGCTTCTACAACGACAAGATGCAGCCGGTTATCGACGAGCTTCGCGAAAAGGGACTGCTTGTTGAAGACAAGGGCGCGCAGATCGTAAAGCTGGACGACTACAATATGCCCCCGGCCATCATCCTGCGCTCGGACGGCGCGACCCTGTACGCCACGCGCGACCTCGCCGCGGCGCTTTACCGCCACAACACCTACAATTTTGATAAAAACCTTTACGTCGTCGCCTACCAGCAGGATCTGCACTTCAAGCAGATTTTCAAGGTTATGGAGCTTCTGGGCTGGGATTGGGCCAAGGGCTGCGAGCACGTCAACTTCGGCATGGTGTCCTATGAAGGCCAGACCCTTTCCACCCGAGAAGGCAGAATCGTGTACCTTGAAGACCTTCTCAATCAGTCCGTCGAAAAGGCCGAAGCCATCATCGACGAAAAGAGCCCGAACCTTGAAAATAAGGAAGAGGTCGCAAAAACCATCGGCATCGGCGCGGTTGTGTTCTTTGCCCTGTACAACGGACGCATCAAGGACATCGACTTCTGGTGGGATCGCGCGCTCAATTTCGAAGGCGAAACCGGCCCCTACGTCATGTACACCCACGCCAGAAGCTGTTCGGTATTAAGAAAAGCCGGCGAATGCGAAGCCGCGCCCGACTATTCCGCGCTGAACGCGCCCGAGGCGCAGGCCGTTGTCAAATTGATCGATTCCTTCCCGGATACCATCCGTTTGGCCATCCAGAGAAGCGAGCCTTCCCTGATCACCCGTTTCTCCGTCGAGCTTGCCAAGGCGTTTAACAAGTTCTACTATGAATCCAGAATTCTGGACGACGATATGGGTGCGCGCCGCGCAAAGCTGAACCTTACCATCGCCGCCAAGACCACCATCAAGACGGCGCTTGGCTTAATCGGCATCGGTGCGCCGGAAAGAATGTAAATAAATAAAACCATCTTAAGGAGGATGCGCCCATGTATGTAATGAAAATGAAGCCCTATTACCGCCACGGCGAAATGACGCCCTGGGGCGGCAGCATGCTTAAGAATGTTTTCATGAAGGACGCGCCGGAAGACAGATGCGGCGAGAGCCTTGAGGTCAGCGCCCTTTCCGGCATGGAAAGCGTGATCGTAAACGGCGAATACGAGGGCAAAACCCTAAAGGAAGTCCTCGATATGAACTATGAAGCCATTGTTGGCGACGCAAAAAAGCCCTTCCCCCTGCTTCTTAAAATTCTGGACGCGAAGGAAACGCTTTCCGTACAGGTGCATCCCGGCGACGACTACGCCATCCCGAACGAAGGCAAATACGGAAAGACCGAGGCGTGGATGATCTTAAACGCCGAAATCGGCGCAAAAATCGCTTTCGGCTTAAAGCCCACGGACGAGCCTCTTGCCGACATCGTTGAAAGAGGCGAGTTTGAATCCGCGCTTAACTGGGAAATCGCCCGTCCCGGCGACGTGTATTATATCCCCCACGGCATGGTTCATGCGCTGGGCGGCGGCGTACAGGTGTACGAAATCCAGCAGTCCTCCGACGCCACCTATCGCTTCTGGGACTGGGGGCGCGTGGGAAAGGACGGAAAGCCGCGCGAGCTGCACACCAAAAAGGCGCTTGACGTAACCCGTCCGTCTCTTAAAGCCGAGCGCACCCCCGGCGCGACCGTGCTTACAGAAGGCGGCTCGATCACCCACTTTGTTTGCGATGAAAACTTCTCCCTCGCCCGCTTAAACGTCGCAGGCCGCATGCCCCTTCCCGAAGGCAAAATGGCATTTTTGACCCCCATGGGCGAATGCGAGGTGGAATGGGACGGCGGAAAAATTTCCCTCGCTCCCTTTGAGACCGCCCTCGTCCCCGCATGCGTAAAAGGCGCGTGCGTCATCGGTCGCCTGCCGGTGCTCATGTCCGGCATGCCTGATTCCGAAACCGTGAAGGCCGCGCTCGGCTACCGCGCGGAAAACGTGGCCGGCCTCACCGAATAAATAATTACAAGCAAGTCAGGAGATGAAAGTATGCCGAAAATTACTTTTATGGGCGCAGGTTCCACCGTATTTGCCAAAAACGTATTGGGCGACAGCATGCTGACCCCCGCCCTCGCGGAAAGCGTCATCGCGCTTTATGATATCGACGCGGACCGCCTGCGCGAGAGCGAGCTTATGCTCTCCGCAATCAACAACAATTTGGGCAACAAAGCAAAAATCGAAACGTATCTGGGCGTAGAAAACAGAAAAGAAGCCCTCAGAAACGCAAATTATGTCGTAAACGCCATCCAGGTCGGCGGCTACGATCCCTGCACCATCATCGACTTTGAAATTCCCAAAAAATTCGGTCTTAAGCAGACCATCGCCGACACCCTCGGCATCGGCGGCATCATGCGCGCGCTCAGAACCATTCCCGTCATGATCGATTTCGGTCATGATATGGAACAGGTCTGCCCCGACGCGTGGCTTTTGAACTACACCAACCCCATGGCCATGCTGACCGGCGCAATGCTGCGCATGACCAATGTCAAAACCGTCGGCCTCTGCCACAGTGTTCAGGTCTGCGCAAGCGGCCTTCTCACCCAGCTCGGCATGGAATACGACGATTCCGTCCAGTGGAAAATCGCCGGCATCAACCATCAGGCGTGGCTTTTAGAGCTCACCAAGGACGGAAAGGATCTCTATCCCGAAGTCAAAAAGCGCGCGCTTGAAAGAAACGCCAAGGAAAAACACTGGGATATGGTTCGCCTCGAGCTCATGCGTCGCTTCGGCTATTACATCACCGAGTCCAGCGAGCACAACGCCGAATACACCCCGTACTTCATCAAGGACAAGTATCCGGAGCTCATCGACAAGTTCAATATCCCGCTGGATGAGTATCCCCGCCGCTGCATCAACCAGATCGAAGACTGGAAAAAGCGCCGCGATACCCTGATCAACGATCCGCACCTCACCCACGAGCGCACCCATGAATACGCCTCCTACATCATGGAAGCCATGGAAACCAACAAGCCCTACAAAATCGGCGGAAACGTCTTGAACAACGGCCTCATCACCAACCTCCCCAGAAACGCCGTTGTCGAAGTTCCCTGCATGGTCGATAAGTCCGGCGTAACCCCCTGCTACATCGGCGACCTTCCCGAGCAGTGCGCAGCTTTAAACCGCACCAACATAAACGTCCAGCTCTTAACCATCGAAGCGGCCCGCACCCTCAAAAAGGACTACATCTATCAGGCCGCCCTCTTAGATCCCCACACCTCCTCCGAGCTCGACATCGACGACACCATCAAACTGGTAGACGCCCTGATCGAAGCCCACGGAGATTGGATGCCGAAGTTTAACTAATAAAAACAAAAAACCCGTCTCCTGCGAAATCAAAACGATTTACGGCGCAGGAGACGGGTTTTCCGTTACGGTATTCTTTTTTGATGCCGCCTATAGAAAAGACTTTCTTCCGATTAAAAGACAGTCTTTTCCATTATACACAGAGAATCAAAGGGAATTTTATTCCTCTTCCTTCTCCTCATTCATCTTATTAACAAACTCATCGGCCTTCTGGCTGGCTTTTGCGGAAACATTGTTCACGATTCTGCCTGCGGCGCCGGAGCCGGTTACGCGGAACTTATAGCCGGTGAACAGACCTACGACGATCAGGATGGCGGGGAGCCACCAGGAGATGAGGAAGATAAGAATCAGGGAAACGAGCGAAATCTCCATAACGACGTCGTCTTTATAGGCGATTTCAAGATGGCTGCCTTCGCCCTTTTTGATGAGGTTGCCGATCCAGCGCAGGGCGGAAGCAATCTTGTCGCCAATATCGCCGTTGCTTACGCGACGAGCGGATTTTTTGACGGGCCTTGCAGCTTCGTTTTCGTGAACGTACACGGGCTCTTCAAACGGCTCGGCTGCGGGCTTTTCCTTTTCAAGAGAAACGATGGCGTCCAGCATGTCCCAATTGGCTTTTTCCAGCGCCTCGCGGGCTTCCTCGTAGGTTACGCCGGTCTTTTCACGGATTTTCTCAACCATTTCAAGTCGCGTCATTGTATATATTGCCTCCTTAACGGCTTTTGTGCATCCAACTCGCGCGCTTGCGCACGCCCTCCCCTATATCATACCAGAAAACGCGTACCATTGCAACCTTTTTGACACAAAAACGAAATGTTTTACGTAACGTGCATATGGTACAATAGATGCATGAACGAAAAAAGGCAGGTTGACTATGGAAGATAACAAAGGCGTTCGCCTGAACAAATACATTTCCGACGCGGGCCATTGTTCGCGCCGTGAAGCCGACAGATGGATTGAAGAAGGCCGCGTTTACATCGATGGTAAAAAAGGAACATTGGGCGACCGCGTGCTGCCCGGCATGAAGGTAACCATTCAGGGCGAACGCGTCAGAGCGCAGAGCAAAAATGTGTATATCGTTTTAAATAAACCCATCGGCATCGTGTGTACGACCGACAAGCGCGAGCCTATGAACGTGGTCGATTTCGTAGATCACGACAGGCGCATCTACCCCATCGGACGCTTGGATAAGGACAGCGAAGGCCTGTTGCTCATGACAAGCGACGGCGACATCGTAAACCGCATTCTCCGCGCGGCGGGCAGGCACGAAAAAGAATATCAGGTAACGGTCGATAAACCGATTACAACCGAATTTTTGAGCAAAATGTCCTCGGGCGTAAAGATTCTGGGCACGACTACGCTGCCCTGTCAGATCAAAAAAACCGGCGAAAAGGCGTTCACCATCATTCTCACGCAGGGGCTCAACCGCCAGATCCGCAGAATGTGCGATTCTCTCGGTTATCGCGTAAAAACATTAAAGCGCGTCCGCATCATGAACATCCATCTGGGCAATCTGAAGCTTGGACAATGGCGCAATCTGACGCCCACCGAAATGAAGGAGCTCATGCGCCGATTGGACAGCCGCGAGGAGGAATGACAATATGAAAATCATGGAAAAGCTCTCTGCGCGCAACAAGGACTATTTCCACAATCGGCCCGTGACCATTGCATGCCTGGGCGACAGCGTGACCCACGGCTGCTTTGAAATCTATCTGAACGAAAACGGCGGCATCGAAACCGTCTGCCGCCCGGACGACGCTTATCCGATGATGCTGAAGCGCGCGCTCACTTCTTATTTTCCCTTCGCCGCGCCCGTCATTATCAACGCAGGCGTGTCCGGAGACAAATCCTACGGCGGTCTTGAGCGATTGGAAAGAGACGTCCTTTCCTTTAAGCCCGACCTCGTAATCGTGGACTTCGGGCTCAACGATTCCATGAACAAGGACGTAGAGGGCGGACTTGAAACATACGACAAATCCATGCGCGCGATCTTTGAAAGGGTGCTTGCCTTAGGCGCGGAATGCATACTGCTTACGCCTAATTTCATGAACAAAGCCGTTTCTCCGCGCCTGACCGAGCCTCTGTTTATCGACATCGCCAAGGAAGCGGCCGTCGTTCAGAACACCGGTATCCTTACCCGCTATGTCGAAACGGCCAAAAAAGCCGCTTTGGATGTGGGCGTTTACGTCGCCGACGCATATGCCGTCTGGCAGAAGCTGGACAAAAACGGCGTAAATACCGATTCGCTTTTGTCCAACGATATCAATCATCCGATTAAGGAAGCGCACGGAATTTTCCTTGACGAGCTCATGCGGATCATTCTGGCATAACATAAAAAGAAGAAACGGCGCGCAAAACCGTTTCTTCAGACCATCAACAAACCTCTGGGTGAGGCATGGAGAGGGAGCGCACTCCCTCTCCATTTTCAATCGATTTTGGCGGCATGTACGGCAAAATCGCGCGTTTTCACAAAGCGCAGCGACTGAAAACGCTTCCCCTTTCCGA
>JAFWZN010000043.1 GCA_017522345.1 Clostridia bacterium
ATCGGAAAGGGGAAGCGTTTTCAGTCGCTGCGCTTTGTGAAAACGCGCGATTTTGCCGTACATGCCGCCAAAATCGATTGAAAATGGAGAGGGAGTGCGCTCCCTCTCCATGCCTCACCCAGAGGTTTGTTGATGGTCTGTCTTCCCCTTGGAGGGGAAGGCTTTAACGGCGATTATTCCCGCGCCAAAATTTCCACTTCATTCAAAACTGCTTGAACCAGCGCGTTTCCCTTATATCTCAGCTTCAGCGAGAAAAACGGGATGTCCTTGTCCAGCAATCTTAAGAAGATTTTGTCGCCCTCCCATATGGGGAGAGACAGAAGCTTTTCCTTTTCAATCCAGTCAAGCTCGCCCTCGTCGCAGTCTTTGATTTTGCCCGAAAACGCGGTGGACTTAAACAGATGCATCTGCTCTGATGGATATTCGTCGGATGTGAAGGTGACGACGCCGCGGTAGAAAAGATTTCGAAGCGTAAGCCCCGTTTCCTCGTATGTTTCGCGCCGGGCGCATTCCTCGGGCGTTTCACCCTCTTCAAACTTTCCGCCCACGCCGATCCATTTATCTTTGTTGGCGTCGTTTTCCTTGCGGGTTCTGTGAAGCATCAGATATTTTTCGTTTTTTTCAATGTAGATAATGCTTGAAAGAATCATGTATTTATTTCCTCATAGGCTTCCAGCTTCCGAAGGACGACTTCGCCGCGCGACGCCTTGATTTTGACAATCAAGGACGCGGGCAAATCGTTTCCGCTTGCAATCAGCGGGTTCTGAAGCGCGAAGGGATCGTACAGCGGGCAGATTTTGCGGTTTCCGACGGTGGTTCCCTGATATACGGGGAACGAATGCTTGATCGAATTTTCCTGATAGATGCTGAAGGATTCGATTCTTTGACCCTGAGCAATGTCCTCCTCGATAACCACGTATTTGATGGCCTTCGGGGAGTCAAATGTAATTCTGTATTCCGGCTGAAGATCGCTTCCGCCGATCCTTTCGGTCTTTACGCCTGCAGGGCGAGAAAATTCCTTTTTGACGAGATCGCCGAATTCCTTTAGCCGCTTTACGTCTCTTTCGTCCAGAAGGCCGTCCGTCGTGGGCGGGATATTCAGATGCAAAGACGCGTTTCCGCCGACGCTGGTGAGATAGATATGAAACAGCGTTTCAAGGCTTTTGGGGTCTTCCTTTTTGTGCCAGAACCAGCCTTTGCGGATCGATGTGTCGATTTCGCTCGGGCAGAAGGTGAGGCCGCTTGAATACATAATGTTTGCAAGAGAGCCAATTTCCTCGTCCGTGTTGTGCAGAAAATCAAGGCTTCCCTCGTCCGCCAGCGGTCCTTTTCCGGTCTGAACGAATGCAAAGCGGCAAAGCTCCTTGGGTACAACCGCCCATTCGCTGTAGCGCGCCTTGCCCGCCTCGTTACCGACCCATCTCACGTCCGGGCCGCCGTCGTTGAAGATGACGGCATTCGGCTGGTACTTGCGGATGGTTTCGATATAGCGGGGGAAATCATATTTCTGAACCTTGCCGTTCGGGCCTTCGCCGCACGCGCCGTCAAAAAAGATATAGAAAATCTCGCCGTATTCGGTCAGAAGCTCGGTCAATTGGTTCACAAAATAATCGTTGTAGGCGTCCGTTCCGTAAAGAGGGCTGTTTCTGTCCCACGGGGAAAGATAAATGCCGAATTTGAGACCGTATTTTCTGCATGCGTCGGACGCCATTTTTACGACGTCGCCCTTAAACGGGCTGTTTTTGACGGAATGCTCCGTATATTTGCTCGGCCACAGGCAGAAGCCGTCGTGATGCTTGCACGTTAACACCATGCCCTTGAAGCCGCCGTCCTTCAGCGCCGCGCACCATTGATCGCAATCAAGCTTTTCGGGGTTAAAAATCATAGGGTCTTCGTTTCCAAGCCCCCATTCCCTGTCCGTAAAGGTGTTCACGCCGAAATGTATAAAAGCGTACATGTTCACATCAAACCAGATTTTCTGCCTTTCGCTTGGGATGACCTTTGCAGCCTCCGAAAGAAATTTCTTCATGAAAAACACCGCCCTTGGTATTTTTTCTTTAGTATAACGGGAATTGCGCCTGTTTGCAAGCGACAAAGAGAGGGGAAACGCCAATCTCACCACAAAAAAACACAAAAAATTCGATTTACTACTTTGCCATCTTGGTGTATAATAGGTGGGTGGTGCAAAATGGCACCTCTTATTACTTTGCTTTATAGGAGTCTTCTTTATGAGCAGAATGGTTGGTACCGTATCCATGGGTCTGCGCGCCCCCATCATCCGTGAGGGCGATAACCTTGCGAAGATTGTCGTCGATTCTGTGCTGGGCGCGGTCAAGACGGGCGAGCTCTCGCCCCGCGACAGAGACGTGGTCGCTATGACCGAAGCCATCGTTGCGCGCGCGCAGGGCAATTACGTAAGCGTTGACAATATCGCCTCGGACGTGCGCGAAAAGCTTGGCGGAGAGGAAATCGGCGTTATTTTTCCGATTCTCAGCCGCAACCGCTTTGCCATTTGCCTGCGCGGTATCGCCAAGGGCGCAAAGAAGATTTATCTGATGCTTTCCTATCCGTCCGACGAAGTGGGCAACCATCTTGTCGACCTTGACCTTCTGGACGAGAAGGGCGTAAACCCCTATTCGGATGTTCTGACGCTTGAAAAATACAGAGCGCTTTTCGGCTCAATCAAGCATCCCTTCACGGGCGTGGACTATGTGGAATATTATTCCGAGCTCATCAAGGAATGCGGCGCCGAGGTTGAAGTGATCTTCGCAAACGACCCCAGAGCCATTCTCAAGTACACCAAAAACGTCTTAAACTGTGACATTCACACCCGCGCGCGCACCAAGCGCCTTTTAAGAGCCGCAGGCGCGGAAAAGGTTTTCGGCCTTGACGAAATTATGAACGCGCCCGTAAACGGCAGCGGCTACAATGCCCGCTACGGCTTGCTCGGCTCCAACAAGTCCACCGAGGACAAGGTGAAGCTGTTCCCGCGCGAGTGTCAGGATCTGGTGGAAGAGATTCAGGAAATTCTTCTTAAGGAAACCGGCAAGCACATCGAAGTCATGGTTTACGGAGACGGCGCTTTCAAGGATCCCATCGGCAAAATCTGGGAGCTGGCCGACCCGGTCGTATCCCCCGCCTACACCCTGGGCCTTGAGGGAACGCCCAACGAGCTTAAGCTCAAATATCTGGCCGATAATGATTTCGCTTCTCTCTCCGGCGAAGAGCTCAGAAACGCGATCAAGAGCGAAATCCAGAAAAAAGACGGTTCCCTCGTCGGCAATATGGCCTCTCAGGGCACGACCCCGAGACGTTTGACCGACCTGATCGGCTCTCTTTGCGATCTGACCAGCGGCTCCGGCGACAAGGGCACGCCCATCGTCTACATTCAAGGCTATTTCGACAACTACACCAACGACTGACAGACGACAAAATCCGCTTTGAAGCAATTTAAAGCGGATTTTTTGATCCTTTGTTTTGTATGAGGCGCCTCATGACAGTATGCAATCAAAAAATTTTTTCGAAAGGAGCATTCCATGCAATTTCTTTCAAAAACGCTGATTGACAAGGGCTGGTCAGGCGACAAAAAATATATGGCTGTCGCTGAAAACGGCGAAAAATTCCTCTATCGCGTGTCGGGAGAGGAAACGTACAGCGTCAAAAAAGCAGAATACGAGATGATGAAAAGGCTTGAGCCTTTGCTTCTTCCTATGTGTCTTCCCGTCGAGTTCGGAAAAAATGAAGACGGCGTATACTCTGTTCAGACGTGGATTGAGGGGCGGGATGCCGAGGAGGTTGTGCCGACTTATTCCAAGGAAGAGCAGTATCGCTTGGGCTATGAAAGCGGCGAAATCCTTCAAAAAATCCATTCCATCCCCGCGCCCAGCACACAGGAGGACTGGGAAACGCGCTTCGGCCGCAAGATGGATCGAAAAATCGAGGGCTATTTCGCCTGCCCCATCAAGGCCGAGGGCGGCGATAAATTTATCGAATACATAAACGGTCATCGTCATCTGATCAAAAACCGCCCGCAGACCTTTCAGCACGGCGATTATCACATCGGAAACATGATGATCGACAATGCGGGTAAGCTGTTCGTGATCGACTTTAACCGCGTCGATTTCGGCGATCCGTGGGAGGAATTCAACCGCATCGTCTGGTGCGCGCAGAAAGCGCCCTTTTTTGCATCCGGCATGCTGGACGGATACTTTGCCGGAGAGGTTCCAATGGAATTTTTCGAAACCCTTGCGCTGTACATTTCCTCCAACGCCCTTTCCTCCGTCTATTGGGCCGTGCCGTTCGGAGAGAAGGAAATCAGCGTCATGCTGAATCAGGTGAAGGACATCCTTTCGTGGTATGACAATATGAATTCCTGCGTGCCCTCGTGGTACAAAAAATAAGGAGAGGGATGCATACCCTCTCCGATAATATATCTTTATTTTTTGGGCGTAAGACGCTCGCTTAGCTTCAGATACCATTTGGGGCGCGTGCTTCCCGGCTTTTGAAAGCCTAAAAGCGTGTCAATAAACACGCGCACCTCCATTTTTTTGCGGTATGCCTTAAGTTCGTCATCCGGCGTTCTGCAAGCAAAGCCTATGGGCTTCATTTTGTGCAGGCGGCAAAGAAACAGCGAGCGGCGGATATGATAATCGCTTGTTACAACGGCGACGCGCGGGCGCTTTTGGCTTAAAATCGCGCGGGCGTTGAGTATGTTTTCGTAGGTGACCTTGCTTTGATCCTCGCAGATGATATGCTCTGCCGAAACGCCCATTTCGGTTAGCAGCGTATGCATAACTTCCGCTTCCGTTTTTTCGTTTTCCTCAATTCGCCCGCCGCAGACGATAATCACCGGCGCGACGCCCTTATTAAATATCTCGCAGGCGATTTTTGCGCGGTCAATCAGCTCCTGCTCCGGCTCGTACCCGTTTTTAAGGCGCAGACCTAAAAGCAGAATCGCATCCAGAGGCTTATCCGTTTTCAGTTTCATTGAGCCCTCGCTTTTTCTCTTCGCGCTTTTTGGTATACAGAAGATACAGTATGTAGCCGCATGCGGAAACGGCGAAAGTAGCCGCAAAAACGATGATAGCCATGGGAAGGCGGCCTAAGCCCAGCGCGTTTCCGCCGACGGTGGAAGTAACAACGGATGGGATTCTTGCAAAAGAGGAGATCATTATCCATACGCCCAGGCGCATGGGCGTTAGGCCCACAAAATAGCACAGCGCGTCCTTGGGCGTTCCCGGAGTAAGAAAGATCAAAAAAGTCAGTATTTCGAGCCTTTTTTCATTCTTTAAAAAACGCATGGAGGCGATTTGCTCGCGGGAAACAAAAACCTCCGTAAGCTTCACTCCGAATTTTCTCACAAACAAAAAAACCGTGACCGATCCGAGCATCTGCCCAAGAAGCGTAATAATGAGGCCGGGAATCGCCCCAAAGGCATAGCCCGCCGCGATTTCAAGCGGCTCGCCCGGGATAAACGCAATCACGGTCTGCACATACATCATCAGGAAAAAAACGATTTTTCCCCGAAATCCGTATCCTTCTATCCAAGTTCTGAAAGAATCCGGGTCTTTTACGGCGTCAATGATGGGTCGGCCGCATAAAACGGTCAGAAGCAGCATAATAAGCGCAAACAGAATCAGCTTCAAAATTCCGTTCCGCTTGGCCTTATCCATTTTTTTCAAATATTTCACCCTCTTGTATGTCATTATAGGCTGTTTTCCCGCTTCCGTCAACCAAATTTTATGATTGCACCGCGCGTGTTGACTTTAAACAACGGCTGGATTATAATGGAAAACAGAGAAAGCTTCATAAAAAACGGATTGCCAAACGAGGTCGACAATATGAATGAGGATATGCTAAGAGAAGTGATCGGCGAGAAAAATCAGATTTATAAAGGCGCGATACTGGATGTTCAGAAGTGGAACGTGACGCTTTCAAACGGATCGCCCGCTTTCCGCGAAGTCGTCCTTCACAGGGGCGCAAGCGCGATTGTGCCCGTGGATCACGAAGGAAACGTTTATCTTGTGCGCCAGTACAGAACGCCGCTTGATAAAATCATGCTGGAAATTCCGGCGGGCAAGCTCGACTATTGGGGCGAGGATCGCTTTGAATGCGCGAAAAGGGAGCTCCGGGAGGAAACAGGGTTTTCCGCCGAAAAATGGACGCATCTGATGGACACCGCGACCACGCCGGGCTTCTGCTCGGAGGTAATCTCTTTGTATCTTGCGCAGAATCTTACCATGGGTGAAACCGATTTTGACGATGATGAATTTCTGGATCTTGTAAAAATGCCCTTGAAGGACGCCGTTTCCATGATCATGCGCGGCGAAATTACGGATGGAAAGACGGCGCTTGCGATTCTGATGGCGGACAAGATTCTTTTTTCGGAGGACAAATAAATGTTTAGAAAAATTCCTTGCGACTGGTTTTTAACCGACGGCATCCTTTCGGATATTCGTTTGGGCGCGCCGCTTAAAGTGATGGACGCGCTTTTGCGCGCGGGCGTTGTCAAAGATGATGGAAAGCTCGTTTCGCGTCTGAATCGCGAATGGGTGTTCAGACGAAGCTGGCGGTATTATACCTTTTTTCAGGCTCCGCCCTACGAAGGCGCGCGCGCCTATCTTGTGCTGGACGGCCTTTCGGGACGGTGCAGCGTTTTTGTAAACGGAACGGAACTAAAAAGAAGCGACGGCGACAGTGCGCGCGTGGAAGTTACCGGCCTTCTCAAAAATGAAGGGAATACGCTTGAGATCGAGTTTGAGCCCGAGGACAACAGCGTAATGATCCCGACGGTCGGCCTTTCGGGGCAGATGCATCTTTACGACTCGGGCGAGGCGACGATTTCCGCTTTGGATGTTCATTATGAAAACGGCGACTGCCGCGTAACGGCAGAAATCGACGCGCTTAACGAAGTGGAAATTCAGATGGCGTTTGAATTGACGGTGAACGGAGAAGTCATAAACAAAAAGATCTATAAAGATGTGCTCCCGGGCAAAAACTTAGTCGAGTGCACGCCGTTTAAAAACGTACCCGCCGGAAAAGCGCAGCTTGAGCTAAAGATCAAGAAGGACGAAATCACGTCCGACAGCGTTTCAATAACCAAATATGCCCGCGAAGCCAAATCCGCTGCGCGCGGCTTTCAGGTTTCGGATGCATTCGGCATGGCGATCACCGCCCGCGCAGGCGGAAACAGCGTGGTTACGCCCATGAATGCTCGTTCCTTTACGCTGGCAGCGGATCGCCAGCTGACGGCGTATGTATACGGAAAAGTGCCGGTCAATGTTTCTCAGTATGCGGTTTCGAGAATGGAAACGCTTATGGAGCTTTCCGGCGGCGATGCGTCCGTTCTTGAAAAGGAAGCCATCTGGCGTTTGAGCGGCATCCGCGAGGATGTGTTCCGTCCCTCGGTGATGGCATACGGCGAAAACGCCCCCATCGAAAAGAAAATCGACGTGAGCCGCTATCTGCAGGCCGTTTCCGTCCGTCGTCAGGCGGAGGCCGCGCGGCTAAGAGAAATGCCGTTTGTGTTGGGCGGCGTTCGGGACAACAGCCGCGCATTTGCTTCGCGCGCGCTTTTTGACCACAACGATCGTCCGCGTCCCGCATATTACGCCCTCATGCAGGCGTGGCGCAGGGAGCATGCCTTCGCCGTTCAGCCGGAAAGCTGCGTCAAGGACGGGCTTCTGACGGTTCCGATTCACTATGTCGCGGACGAGGGCGTTGAGCCCGCAACGGTTTTCGCGATTGCGTATTCCTTGACGGGAGAAGAGCTGATGGCGGCCAATTTCCCCGTTGTCGGACACAGCTCGGAAGCCCTTGGAAGACTGTGCGTTGAAAAAGAAGAAAACGAGTTCATCATTGTGCGCGTCAAAATCATGAGAAACGGCGAAGAGGCGTCAAGAACCGACACGCTGATCGCGCCTGAGGGCGGCACGTTCAATGCAATTAAAGAAGCGCAGATTCTATTTAAAGACGGCGCGATTGAAAACGTATCGGATACGTCCGCCATCGGCGTATGCGTGCCCGGCGCGGAATTCTTCGGCTGTCTCCTTCCCGGCGAAAAAGCGCCGGTTCCGGCGGGACGTCCCTGCTATGCGGAAGGGCTTAACATCCTTGAATAAATTTGAGACGGGAGTGTTTTTACCATGGAGAAAATCAAGCTTTGCATTGTGGGCGCGGGAAATATTGCAAGAAGCGCGCATCTTCCCGCCTATCAGAAGCGCGACGATGTGGAAATTACCGGCATTGCGGATCTGAATCTTGAAAGAGCTGAGGAAGCCGCGAGAAATTTCGGCATCCCCAAAGCGTTTTCGTCCGTGGAAGAAATGCTTGAAAACGTGGAATGCGACTATGTGGATATCTGCGTTTGGAACCGATCCCATGCGCCGGTCGCTATCGCTGCCGCGCGTAAAGGCAAGCACATTTTGTGCGAAAAGCCCATGGCTTTAAACCTTGAGCATGCGCTTGAAATGAAAAAGGAAATCGAAAAGGCCGGCGTTACCTTCATGCTGGCTGTGCCCACCCGCTATTCCGGTCAGGCGCAGCTGCTTCGCGAAATGGTGGACGAGGGCAAGCTTGGCGACATTTATTACGCCAAGACGGCTTATACCCGCCGCCGCGGAACGCCCATCGGCTGGTTCACCGACACATCGAAGTCCGGCGGCGGCCCGGTTATCGATATCGGCGTTCACTGCATCGACAGAACGTGGTTTTTGATGGGCTGCCCTAAGCCCGTTCGAGTAAGCGCATCCACAAGCTATGCCATCGGCGACTTTAAAACAAAGGGCGTGAACCGCTGGACGGCGCTGGACAGCGACGTGACTGCGTTTGATACCGAGGACAGCGCCTGCGGTGTAGTGCATTTTGAAAACGGCGCGAGCATGCTGTTTGAAGTCAGCTGGGCCATGAACGCGCCGGGCGAGCAATATACGCAGATCTGCGGCACAAAAGCCGGCGCAAGGCTTGATCCATTGACCATTTACGGCGAGGAGCTTGGCTATCTGACCGATAACAAGCCCCAGCCTGCGGACGAAAACAATTTCTCCGCTGAAATCGCGCACTTTATCGACTGCCTGCGCACAGGCAAAAAGCCGATGAGCGACCTTGATCAGGCTGTCACTATGCAGCGCATTCTTCAGGGCATTTATGATTCCGCCCGTCTTCATAAGGAAGTTGAAATCTGATGTTTGGAATATCGCCGTTTGAAAAAATGCCGGTGATCGAAACCGAGCGCCTTATTTTGAGAAAAGTGAGGATGGACGACGCGCCGGATATGTATGCCTACAGCTGCGATCCCTTAGTCGCCAAGCACGTTTTGTGGGATGCGCATACATCCGTAAACGACACGAAGGCATATTTAAGATACATGATCCGAAAATACCGCATGGGCGATCCGTCTAGCTGGGGCATCGAAGAAAAAGCCACCGGCAAAATCATCGGCACCATCGGCTATATGTGGTATCAGGCGGACAACAACGCCTGCGAGGTCGGATATTCTCTGGCTCGCGCCAAATGGAACAAGGGCTATATGACGGAGGCGCTTAAAGCCGTTATCGACTATAGCTTTAATACGCTTGGCTTTCACCGCGTGGAGGCGCAGCATGAAACCGACAACGAGCCCTCCGGCCGCGTTATGGAAAAATGCGGCATGAAAAAGGAAGGCACGCTCAGAGGCCGGCTTTATAACAAAGGAAAATATGTGGACGTGAACGTCTACGCAATCCTGCGCGAAGATTTTAAGAATATGAAACACAAAAAATAAAGAAGACGCCCCTTGATTTCAAGCGAAATCAGAGGGCGTTTTCAGACCATCAACAAACCTCTGGGTGAGGCATGGAGAGGGAGCGCACTCCCTCTCCATTTTCAATCGATTTTGGCGGCATGTACGGCAAAATCGCGCGTTTTCACAAAGCGCAGCGACTGAAAACGCTTCCCCTTTCC